>NZ_QRVW01000012.1:0-74139 GCF_003458855.1 Mitsuokella sp. AF21-1AC | reverse complement strand
TATGCGATTTTATTGTGCTTCAAAAAGCTGTAAACTGCTGTCAAGAACAAGACACTCACCGGCGAACGCCTGGCGACACATCTCTGGCTTGGCGATTATACGATGCGCGATGAGCATGGACACGTTTTGGAGTTTGAGACGCTTTCTGCATTATCTTCTGGACTGTCGCCTTCCGGCGGTATCTCGCGTCTTGGTGTCCTGCGTGCAGATGTAGATAATTTGGGGGCGGCCTTCCTGGCGGGATTCCCGGATCGCTATACGACATTGACGCGCATGGCCGCGTTGTCGCGGCAGCTCTCCCTCTTTTTCAAGCATGACATTAATGCGCTTTGCCGTGGCGAAGTTAATGGCATTGGCGAGCAGGATCATGTGAAATTTTCCTTGTTCCACACGCCGAAGAAAGAAGCCAGGAAGGTTCATATCATCTATTCCGGTGGTGATGATATTTTCCTCGTTGGCAGCTGGGATGACATCCTGGAACTGGCCGTCGATCTCTATCGGGCCTTTCAACGGTTCACGGGCGGCAAGCTGCATTTTTCAGCGGGTGTTGGATTGTTCAAAAGCCGTCACCCTGTGGCAGATATGGCCCGTCAGGCCGGCCGGCTGGAAGATGCGGCCAAGGCAATGCCCGGGAAGGACAGCCTTTCTTTGTTTGGCATTTCGGATGATGCCATGCGCGTAGAAACGTATCCATGGCAGGATTTCATCGAGCGTGTATGTGGTGAAAAGCTACACTTTCTGCAGACTCATTTCTGTTTTGCTGCTGAGCATGATAACGATACAAGCCGGTTGTCTTTCAGCAAAGCTGGCTTATACCGATTGCTGACACTGTTGAGCACAGAGGGATCCATTCAGCTGGCACGATTTGCCTATCTTTTGGCACGTATGGATCCGGGATCACGAGCAAGCGAGAATCGCCGGAAGACGTATGAGGAAGTACGTCGAACGCTTTATACGTGGTATCGTCAGGTGAAGGACCGGCGGGAACTGCTGACCGCAACAGAATTAATCCTGTATGGATTGCGCGAGAAAGGGGAAACGTCACGATGAAAGAAGCAAGGAAGCCGGCCATCCCGGATATCGCTGCAGAAGCGGAACGTGTCATTACAAGCATGCGTGTTCCAAAACGAGGAGAAAATGACATGATGATTTTGCGACTTAAGACAAATCAGATTCGCAAGTTCTTGACGGCTGTCAATATGGTGACGAATAAAATCGATGTCTGGCATATGAAGCATAGTGAGAGCAAGGAACTGCCGGATGACCTGGCTGCTGAAGTCAAATACCTGAAGGTGCGTCTTGCCTATCAGGCTGGCCGTGACAAAGAAAAACAAGAAAAAGAAGTAAGGAATTTTATTGAGAAAGCAGATCTCTTTGCGCGCATCGATGCAATTGGACGTGATTTCAACCGGTATCAGGATTTTGCACACTTTGTGGAAGCCCTGGTTGCTTATCATAGATTTTATGGCGGAAAGGAGAGATGAACATGGAACAGCAGACGCAGGGCGTACTCAAAGGGAAGATTGATTTGCGTGCCACATTGAAGCTGGAGAGTGGCCTTCATATTGGCGGAGCTTCTGCTTTTGCCCCAATCGGTGCTGTAGACAGTCCATTTGTCCGTGACCCGTTGACCAAACAGCCGATTATACCGGGAAGTTCGCTTAAGGGCAAGATTCGCACGTTATTGGCTAAAAGCATGGCTTCAGGCTATATCTTGAATCCCATCGATCAAGACCCGGAGGGGATTGCCCGGCTCTTTGGAGCGGCAGCGAAAGGCAGTAACAGTGGCAGGCCTTCCCGTCTCCAGTTTTTTGATTTACCGTTGACTGAATCCTCGGTGCAGTATCTGGAAAATCTGGAACTTGATACGTATATTGGTGAAATCAAGTTTGAGAATTCCATCGACCGTCTCACGGCTACGGCCAATCCGCGTCAGATTGAGCGTGTCCCGGCTGGCGCAGAATTTTCTTTTCGCCTCGTATACAACATTGAACGCGATGATGAAATACTTGAAGACATGAAAACCCTTCGGAATGGACTGCGGCTTTTGCAGATGGATTATCTGGGTGGTCATGGTTCGCGCGGCTATGGCCGGGTTTCCATTCATGACATTGGCGCGAAGCACTTTGTTCTCGATGCAAAGCCGGACAAGGCCTTGATGAAAACAATTGAGACTATGCTGCAGGAGGATTTGTGTGAGTCATGAATTATTTTCTTTATCCGCTGCGCTTCGATGCGCCGGTTCATTTCGGCACGGCTGAATGTGGCGGCGGCTTGGAACATACGCGGTTTACTCTGTCTTCGGATGCCTTGTTTTCAGCTTTGCTGGCTGAGATGTATCATGCGGATGAAACCGTATCCGCCCGCGCTTTTCTGGATAAGGTACAGAAGAGGCAGCTTCGTTTTTCGGATCTTTTGCCATGGCAGGAAACAAGCAACGGAGAACTGTATTTTTATCTGCCACGCCCCATTTTGCCGGTGAAGTCTGCGGACTGTTCGTCAATGTCGTATGCATCCGTCTGCCATATGGCTTCGGTCTGGAAGCAGCAGAAGAAAATCGGTTATATACGGGCCAGCCGTATGGCGGCATATATAAAGGCTGCCCTGGAAGGCAGCTCATTTATTGAGGAGAATACCTTTGGGCAGGAGGTCCTTCGTCAGCGTGTGAACTGTCGGGAAGAAGAGTCTCTGCCGTACTTTGTCGATTCCTTCATCTTCGACAATTCATCCGGATTATATGTCATTCTGGCAGCGGAGCAGGAAGAGGATGCGGCTTTCTTTGCAAATATCCTGACTTTTGTCGGATTGTCTGGGCTGGGCGGCAAACGCAGTTCTGGTTATGGCAAGTTTCATATGGCAGATGACAGCATCCAGCTGGAGGATTATGAAATCTGTGGGGCTGATGATGCTGCGCTGTACCATTTGCTGCAGGGGAAGCAGTCTTCCTGGCAGATGGCACTTTCTTCTGTCATTCCCGAGGAATCCGAGTTGGATTTGGTCTGCCGAGGGGCATACCGGCTGCGCCGTGCCGGAGGATTCGTGACGGATGCTTCCTTTGCAGAGAAAAAGAACAGCATTTGCCTGATTGAAGCTGGTTCCTGTTTCCGGACGCGCATCAACGGTCAAATGGTTTCTTTGGGAACGCATGGAGGCCATCCGGTTCTGCGGTGCGGGTACGGCCTTTATGCAGGGATAGCGAGATGATGAGGTGAGAACGTGAATCTTGTGCGGAAAGAATATGAACTCACATGTATGGCGCCCGTTCATATCGGGAATGGAATAACGCTCAAAGCATATGAATATGTTTATGATGACCATCAGCAGCAAGTTCTATTTCTGGACGAAAAGAAATGGATTGCCTTTCTGTATGAAAAAGGACTCATGGATGATTTTGCAGAGTACATAAACATCACGGCACGGGCATTGGCGGGCAAGGGAAATTTCCGCGGACAATACCTCTGGGACTGGCTGTTTTGTCATGGTGTTGCGGCAGAAGAAATTCGCGCATTATCCAAACGTCGTGTGACTGTGGCCAAAGATAAAATCATCAATGGAAAAAATCACCTCAATGATATTGCCCAGCAGGTAATGCTGCCGGATGGACGCCTATATATTCCTGGCAGCACCATCAAGGGGGCCTTGCGTACGGCAATCCTCTGGCAGGCAATCGAGCAGCATCCAGCGCATTTTGCCGGGATATGGGGGCAGCTGCGCTCGCTTGATTTTGAAAATCCTCGTTATACCAAACGGAAAATCGGCGATGAAATTCGCCTGCTGGAGCAGCAGATTCTGCATGCCTTGGATGTAACGCATACTGCGCATGATGCGGTGAATTCTGCCTTGCGTGGCTTGCGCATCAGCGACGCTTCAACGGATGCCAAGAAAACCATCATCCTGCAGAAAATAGATGAGTCCATGCAGGCAGGTTATCCTCAGCCTAAAGAGAAATTCCTGCCGATTTTCCGTGAGTGTATCCCGGCGGGGACGAAACTGCATGTTTCGATTACGGCAGATTTTCCCATGCTGCAGACGATTGGAATTTCTTCGCTTGAGGAACTCATGCATACCTTGCACGCTTATACGCAGGATACGCTGCTGGCAGAAAAGAAGGTTTTTGGTCATGTGAACGCGAATATCTTCTGTGAAGCAGAGATGGCAGATGTTTTGCTGGGCGGGGGGACTGGCTTTTTGAGCAAGACATTGGTACGTGCGCTGGCTCCAGACGAAAGGGAAGCGAAACGGTTTATTTCTCATTATCTGGATATGGCGTTTTCCCGCAGCCGTAAGCCCATGCATAACCATGTCAAGCTGGATAAGTTTATGTCGCCACGGACACTCAAAGTAGCGAAAGCAGGACAGAAAACATGGATATTGGGACTCTGCCGGTTCGAGGAGATGACAGGATGCTGAGATTGTTTGAGATACCATTGTTCCTGCCGAAAGGAGAACGCATTCATCCTTCAATGGGGTCTGTTTTTCATGGAGCATTGATGGAGCGTTTGCCGTCGGAGCTGGCCGGGAGGCTCCATCAGGAAAGCTTGCGGCCCTATAGTCAGTGCGTTTTTTTTGACCGGGATAAAGGGCCAATCTGGCGGCTGGGGACCATGTCGGACCACGTCGCACAAGCCCTGCTCTTCGGCTTGGAGGAAGGCGGTGCAATTGCTTTGCATCAAAAGGGATATGACGTTCATCTTGGCGAGATTTGCTGCGTCCAAGCGTGCTCGTTTGATGACTTGGCGGATATAGCATTTTGTGCTGAAACCGTTCCGCATGGTGCCATGTTCTCCTTTTTGTCGCCGACAAGCTTTAAGCGGGATGGGCGATATGTCCTGTTCCCGGATGTCCGGCTCATTCTGCAAAGTTTATTGATGCGCTGGAATGCCCTTTGCCCGCATATCCGTCTGGAAGAAGATAATCTGGTCGAAAAATTGACGGCACAAGCGGCTATTGTACGCTACCAGCTGCATTCGGCAGTTTTTTCGCTGGAGCGTCAGCGCATTACAGGTTTTCAAGGCAATGTGACGCTGCGTTTTGGCGGCACGGATGCGATTTGCCGCATCCTGACATTACTGACGATTTTTGCTCCCTTTGCAGGAGTCGGCATTAAGACCGCTTTGGGCATGGGGGCAGTCCAGACGGCTTTACTGGAATAAAATCATATATGAGAAAAGCTGTACGCGAGGAGGAATGCACTATGAAAATCGGTATGCAGACACCGTCACTCAGCAAGATGGTCAAGGCCAGGACGACGGGGCGGGCGAAACGCGCGGTCAAGCGCGCCCTGATCCCGGGGTATGGACGGAAGGGCATGGGGCTCCTCAAAGATCCGGAACGGGCCATCAAGAACAAGATTTACAAGAAAACAACGTTCAGTATCCTGGATTTGTTTAAGTGAACACAGGGCTTGTCTGGCACTCTCCGGCAAGCCCTTTTCTCGCGAGGGGGTGATGTCTGATGAAACGCTTGCTGGCTATGGGGGATATTCATGGCAGATTCGACCGGTTTCAGGAGGTATGGGAGGCCGTGCAGTTCCGGCCGCAGGAGGATGAGATCGTCTTCCTCGGCGATTATACCGACCGCGGGAAGCAGAACGCGCCGATGATGAAGTGGGTCATGGCACACGAGGGGCAGCCGGGCATGACGTTTTTGCGCGGGAATCACGAAGCGATGTACGCGGACGGCGCCGCACAGACGGAATCCGATCTTGGCGGCGCCATGACGTACGATATGTCTGCGTGCAGTGCGCAGCTGCTCTGGGAGGATAACGGCGGCTATGAGACGTATGGGGAGATTCAGGCGCAGGAAGACCCGCTGGCTTTCCACCGGGCCTGGCTCGCCGCCATCCGCCGGATGCCGCTTTCCTGCCGGAAAGAGTGGAAGGGACAGACGTATTTCTTTTCGCATGCCAGCATCGACCCGCAAATTCCGCTCGATGAGCAGAAGAAGGATGACCTGCTCTGGTCGCGCGTGCTGGCTGCGAAGCCGGAGCTCTATACGGGCGACGCTGTGCTCGTGATGGGGCATACGCCCGTGCAGCTCATCGGCTACCCGCCCGTGCCGCAGATCCTTTGCCGGCAACACGTTATCCTCATGGATACAGGCAGTTTTCTTAAGAAGGGACGCGTGTCCTGCATGGATCTTTTGACGCACACCATCTGGCAGTCGCATGATGGTGCTTGACCGGTACCTGAAATAAAGGAATCGCTGGACCGGTTTTTACGGACGGCCTTGTATTTTCAAGCGACATTCGCTATAATGAGTAGGTCACAAAAAGATGGATACGAGGTGTAGGAACCATTGCATATTGTACTGATAGAACCTGAGATCCCCGGCAATACGGGGAACATCGCCCGCCTTTGTGCTGCGACGGGCATCGAGCTTCATCTCGTCAAGCCGCTGGGCTTCTCGACGGATGACAAGTACCTCAAGCGCGCCGGCCTCGACTACTGGCATCTCGTCAAGGTGCATTACCACGAGAACTTTGCCGAGGTCGCAGCCATGTACGCCGGACACAACTTCTACTTCTGTTCGACGAAGGCGCCGCGTTCGTACACCGAGGTTTCGTACACGATGGACGATATGCTGGTGTTTGGCAAGGAAACGGCCGGTATCCCCGAGACGCTGCTCAAGGAGAACTGGGATCACTGCGTGCGCATCCCGATGATCTCGGAAGCGCGCTCGCTGAACCTCTCGAATTCCGTAGCCATCGTGGCCTATGAGGCAATGCGCCAGCTCGACTTCGCCAACTTGGCGGAAGCGGGTCCGGGACTGCATATTTGATCCTGTATATATAAAATGGATAGGAATGACTGCTTGATGATTGATAAAGCTTTTGTGACGGAATGCCAGGGCTTCCTCGAGGCCAATCGCTTCCGCCTTGATGAACCGATGAAACTCCATACGACGTTCAAGATTGGCGGCCCGGCGGACTGCCTGATCTTCCCGGCTTCACTCGAGGAGACGGAGAAGGTGCTCGCGCTCGTCAAGAAGTACCAGCTGCCGCTGACGATCCTCGGCAACGGCTCGAATGTGCTCGTGCGCGACAAGGGCATCCGCGGCGTCGTCGTCAAGTTCGCGCGTCCGATGGCTTACATCCGCTGCGAGGATACGAAGATCATCGCGGGCGCCGGCGCGCTGCTCAAGGATGTGTCAGAGGTTGCCGCGCGCAACGCCCTCACGGGACTTGAGTTCGCCTGCGGCATCCCGGGCAGCATCGGCGGCGCCATCTTCATGAATGCCGGTGCCTATGACGGCGAGATGAAGAACGTCGCGTATGCCGTGCGCACGGTTGACCGCGCGGGCAAGCTCCAAACCTACAGCCGCGAGGAGCTCGAACTCGGCTACCGGCACAGCGCCTTCCAGGACAACGGCGAGGCCATCTGCGAGGTGGAACTCCTGCTGCAGCCGGGGGACAAGAAAGCCATCGACGAGAAGATCGCGGACTTTACGCAGCGCCGCGAGAGCAAGCAGCCGCTCGAGATGCCGAGTGCCGGCAGTACGTTCAAGCGGCCGAAAGGCTATTTTGCCGGCACGCTCATCGACCAGACGGGCCTCAAGGGCCTGCGCGTCGGCGGGGCTGAGGTTTCGACGAAGCATGCAGGCTTCGTCGTCAACGTGGACAATGCGACGGCGGCCGATGTGCTCGGCGTCATCCATGAGGTTCAGAAACGCGTCTTTGCCGCACATGGTGTCGAGCTTCATCCCGAGGTCCGCATCATCGGCGAGGAATAACATATCGTCAGTCAAGACTCCTGTACGTGGAATTTCCATGCACAGGAGTTTTTTTTGAACAAGAAATCATAAAAAAAGAAAATCGCAAAGAAAAAAGAGGATTCCAGCAGCAAGAGTCAGAATATTACCTATATAAATGGAAGTAAAAAGGAGGTATTGCATATGAGACTCGAATTCTTGGGCGCTGCCCATACGGTTACGGGCTCCTGCTATCTGCTTGAAACGGGAGAAGACCGGTACCTCATCGACTGCGGTATGTTCCAGGGCTCCAAGCGCATCCGTGAGCTCAATTACGAGGGATTCTCATTCAATCCTGGCGATATTGACGGCGTGCTGCTGACGCATGCGCACGTCGACCACTGCGGCCTCGTGCCGAAGCTCGTGCACGAAGGCTTCAAGGGCATGGTCTACGCGACGAAATCGACGTGTGATCTCGCGCAGATCATGCTGCCGGATTCCGCGCACATCCAGGAATCGGATGCCGAGCTCCAGAACCGCAAGGGACGCCGCCGCGGCGATGAACCCATCCAGCCGCTCTACGATCTTGACGATGCGGCCGAAGCCCTCAAGCGCTTCACGGCCGTGCCGTACAACCAGGAGCTCAAACTTTCCGAACACCTGAGCGTCATTTTCCGCGATGCCGGCCACATCCTTGGCTCGGCACTTCTCGAGGTCTTCGTCCACGAGGACGGGAAGGACACGAAGATTGTCTTCTCCGGCGACCTCGGCCAGCCGAATCAGCCGATCATCAAGGATCCGACCTACGTCGACGGCGCCGATTTCGTGCTCGTCGAGTCGACGTACGGCGACCGACTGCACCAGATCTACGACAAGGAGAGCGCGCTGCTCGAGATCATCAACGACACGATGGACCGCGGCGGCAACCTCATCATCCCGTCGTTCGCCGTCGGCCGCACGCAGACGCTGCTCTATTATTTCTACCGGCTCAGCAAAGAGGGCAGGCTTGACCCCGATATCCCGATCATCCTTGACAGCCCGCTGGCCATCGCCGCGACGCGTGTCTTCCTCAAGAATTTCCAGGATTTCGATGAGACATCCATCAAGCCGTTCCTGACGAGCGGCAAGATCCCGACGTTCCCGCAGGTCCGCATCTGTGAGACGGCCGAGGAATCCCGCGCGCTCAACAGCTCGGAAGGCTCGGCCATCATCCTCTCGGCTTCGGGCATGGCGGATGCCGGCCGTATCCTGCATCATCTCAAGCACAATCTCTGGCGCCCGGAGTCGACGATCCTCTTCGTCGGCTATCAGGCGGAAGGGAGCCTTGGCCGCCGGCTCGTTGACGGCATCAAGCGCGTGCGCGTGCTCGGTGAGGAAATCGCCGTCAAGGCACAGATCAAGATGCTCGACGGCTTCTCGGCGCATGCCGATGCCAATCAGATCATGGACTGGCTCAGCCATATCCAGTCGCCAAAGCCCGCGAAGATCTTCATCGTCCACGGCGAGGCGCCGGCGCAGGAAGCACTCAAGGGACGCATCCAGAAGGAGCTCGGCATCGAGGTGTACATCCCGTTCCGTGGTGATCTCGCCAAGATCACGGGGCGCGCGTCGGAGATCATCCAGTCGAACATCCCGTCGGTTTCGGTGGAGAAGGAGATGGAGGAAGTCCTCTCGGATTTCGATGCCGATTACCGTCAGCTGCGCCGCAAGGTCCTGCAGCTTGTCATCCGCCAGCCGAAGGCGATGGAGCCTGTCATCAAGGTCATGACGAAGGGACGCAACTATCTGCGCAAGCTCTTCATGCCGTTCAACATCTGAGGCCAACGCAGCAGACGCATTTCGTTTTTGCCGGAGAAATCCGCGGCGTCAGGCGCTTGCACATGGGAAGGTTTTACGATATAATGAGGTACAACAAGGCAGACGAGAGCTGCCCAAAAGAGAATCATTGCCTTTTTAAGATGCGTACCGCGATGCGTATAAAGGGAGCCAATAGAGTAACGTCATAAGTTTACGTAAAGCCAGGGGCTTTCTTATGCAGTCGCATAGGAAAGCCCTTTTCTTATAGGTGGCTGAAAAGACAATGGATCTGTGAAAGTTAAGGAGTGATTGACTTGGGAAAGACTAATGTATCCTTGCGAGGCAAGAACATTCTGGGCCTGGCAGACTTCACGGCCGAGGAGATCCGCCTCGTACTCGAGACGGCCAAGGAAATGAAGAACATCATCCACCGCGACATCAAGAAAGTGCCGACGCTGCGCGGCAAATCCATTGTAACGCTGTTCTACGAGCCGAGCACGCGCACGCGCACGTCGTTCGAGCTCGCCGGCAAGTACCTCGGCGCCGATGTCGTCAACATCACGGCTGGTTCCTCGAGCATCGTCAAGGGCGAGAGCCTGCGCGACACGCTCTACACAATCGAGGCCATGGGCGTCGATGCCATCGTCATGCGCCACAAGGCGGAGGGTGCGGCGGAGTATGCGTCGCGCGTCGTGAGCCCGGTCATCCTCAACGCCGGTGACGGCGCCCATGCGCATCCGTCGCAGGGCCTCTTGAATCTCTTCACGATCGAGCAGCACAAAGGTCATCTGGCAGGACTCAAGGTCGCCATCCTCGGTGATGTGCTCCACAGCCGCGTGGCCCGTTCCGATATTTATGCGATGCGCACGATGGGCATGGAGGTCCACATCGCAGGACCGAAGACGCTCCTGCCGCGCTTCCTCTACGAGGAGCCGGGCATCGTCGTGCACGAGCGCATCGAGGATGCCATCAAGGACGCCGATGTCATCGAAGTCCTGCGCATCCAGCTCGAGCGCATGAAGGGCGGCCTCTTCCCGACGACCCGCGAGTACGCCCGCATCTTCGGCCTCAACAATGAGCGCCTGGCTCTCGCGAAGGACGATGTGCTCGTCCTGCATCCGGGCCCGATGAATAAAGGCTGGGAAATCTCGCCGTTCGTTGCCTATGGCGACAACTCCGCGATTCAGGAGGAAGTCCAGAATGGCGTGGCAATCCGCATGGCACTCTTTACCTTGACGCTGACGGGAGGCAAACAGGAATGAAACTGATACTCAAAGGCGGCCGGGTCATCAATCCGGCAGAACAGTTCGATGCAGTAGCCGATGTCCTCATCGAGGACGGCAAGATCAAGGCCATCGGCCAGGACCTGACGGCAGAGGGTGCTGAGGTCTTTGATGTGACGGGCAAGCTCGTCACGCCGGGCCTCATCGACATGCACGTCCATTTCCGTGAGCCTGGCCAGGAAGCCAAGGAAGATTTCGAGTCGGGCTCGAAGGCGGCAGCGGCCGGCGGCTACACGACGGTGGCGACAATGCCGAATACGAAGCCGGTTGTCGATACGGCTGCCATCGTGCGCAGCCTCGAGAAGCGCGCCGAGGATGTCGCGAAAGTCCACATCAGGATCATCGGCGCCGTCACGAAGGGGCAGAAGGGCCAGGAGCTCGCGGAGCTCGGCGACATGGTGGAAGCCGGCGCCGTCGCGTTCTCCGACGACGGGCATTTCGACCCGACGGCCAAGGTCCTCTTGAATGCTTACGATTATCTGCACACGTTTGATAAAGTCATCATCAATCACGAGGAGGAGCCGTCGCTCGTCGAGGATGGCGTCATGAACGAGGGCCATCGCAGCGCGATGCTCGGCATGAAGGGCCGTCCGACGGTGGCCGAGGATATCGCCGTCGCCCGCGATATCCTGCTCGCCGAGTACGCCGGTGCGCGCGTCCACGTCGCACACATCAGCTCGGGCCGTTCCGTCGATCTCGTGCGCCAGGCCAAGAAGCGCGGCGTGCGCGTCACGACGGAGGTTACGCCGCATCACCTGACGATGACGGATGAGTGCGTCAACCTCTACGACAGCTCGACGAAGACGAATCCGCCGCTGCGCACGCAGAGCGATGTCGATGCCATGGTCGAGGGCCTCAAGGACGGCACGATCGATGCCATCGTCACGGACCATTCCCCGCATGCACAGGAAGAGAAGGACCGCGAGTACATCTACGCACCGAGCGGTTTCCCGGGACTGGAGACGGCTGTCGGCGTGCTCTTCACGGACCTCTGCCACACGGGCAGGGTCGACATCCCGACGATCATCGAGAAGATGACGTGGGGCCCGGCCAAGGCCTTCAAGCTCGATGCCGGCACGATCTCCGTCGGCGCCAATGCCGATGTCACGGTCATCGACCCCGAGCTCGACTGGACAGTCGATGCCAAGAAGTTCTATACTAGAGGCAGTCATTCCCCGTTTGTCGGCCGCAAGCTCAAGGGCAAGGCCGTCATGACCATCGTGGATGGCAAGGTCGTCATGAAAGATGGCAAAGTGCTCTAAGCTCTACAGTGAGGTGTATTTGAGTGAAAGGTAAACTGATCCTGGAAGACGGCAGCGTGTTCCATGGCGAATTATTGAACAATATCAAGGCGACGGGTGAGGTTGTCTTCAACACGGGTATGGTGGGCTATCAGGAAAGCCTGACGGACCCCTCGTACTGCCGCCAGATCCTGACGCTGACGTATCCGCTCGTCGGCAACTACGGCATTGCGGATATCTTCATGCAGTCCCGCAAGTCCTTCGTCAACGGCTTCGTTATCGGCGAGCTCTGCGAGCATGGCAGCAACTGGCATTACGAGATGAGCCTGGCGGATTTCCTGACGAAGCAGGGCGTGCCGTGCCTCTACAACGTCGATACGCGTGCCGTCACGCGCAAAATCCGCAACGCCGGCACCATGAAGGGCATCATCGTCCCCGAGGATGCCGCACAGACGGAAATCGACGAGCTCTTCGCCGTGCCCATCAAGAAGGATGTCGTCATGGAAGTCACGACGCCTGAGGCTTACACGATGGACAGCGAGAAAGAGGATGCGCCGTTCGTCGTCGCAATGGATTTCGGCGTCAAGCTCAACATCCTGAAATCCATGCACGATATGGGCATCAAGCTCACGGTCGTGCCGGCACACACGAAGGCCGAGGATATCCTCGCGCTGAATCCGGACGGCATCTTCCTTTCAAACGGTCCCGGCGACCCGGCTGATGTGCCGGAGATCGTCGAGGAAGTCAAGAAGCTCATCGGCAAGAAACCGATTTTCGGCATCTGCCTCGGCCATCAGCTGCTCGCACGCGCGATGGGCGCGAAGACGTACAAGCTCAAGTTCGGCCATCGCGGCACGAATCAGCCGGTCAAGGACCTGCGCACGGGCAAAGTCCAGATTTCCTCGCAGAACCACGGCTTTGCCGTCGACGAGGAATCCCTCAAGGGTCTGCCGCTCGAGGTCACGCACATCAATGTCAACGACGGCACCGTCGAGGGCATGCGCCACACCGAGCTGCCGATCTTCTCCGTGCAGTACCATCCGGAGGCTGCACCTGGCCCGGACGACAATATGTATTTGTTCGACGAATTCTGGGCAATGCTGAAGAAAGGGGAATAACTCGTGCCAAAGAAAGAGAATCTCAAGAAAGTAATGGTCATCGGCTCAGGCCCCATCATCATCGGCCAGGCGGCAGAATTCGACTACGCCGGCTCCCAGGCCTGCCGTGCCCTCAAGGAAGAAGGTCTTGAGGTCGTCCTCGTCAATTCGAACCCGGCGACCATCATGACGGATACGCACATCGCAGACCGCGTCTACATCGAGCCCCTGACGGTGGAATTCCTCGAGGAAATCATCGCCAAGGAGCGCCCGGACGGCCTCCTCGCCACGCTCGGCGGCCAGGCGGGACTCAACCTTGCCGTGCAGCTCTCCGAGAAGGGTGTGCTTGAAAAATACAACGTCGAGCTCCTCGGCACGCCGCTCAAGGCCATCGAGAAGGCCGAGGACCGCGAGCTCTTCAAGGAAACGATGCAGAAGCTCGGCGAACCGATCCCCGAGAGCACGATCGTCGAGGATGTGACGTCGGCTGTCGAATTCGCGAACTCCATCGGCTATCCGGTCATCGTCCGCCCGGCCTACACGATGGGCGGCACGGGCGGCGGCATCGCCGAGAATGAAGAAGAGCTCGTCGAGATCGTCATCAAGGGCCTGACGTATTCGATGATCGGCCAGGTCCTCATCGAGCGCAGCGTGGCCGGCTGGAAGGAAATCGAGTACGAGGTCATGCGCGACGGCAATGACAACTGCATCACCGTCTGCAACATGGAAAACTTCGACCCGGTCGGCGTCCATACGGGCGATTCCATCGTCGTGGCGCCGTCGCAGACGCTGACGGATCACGAGTATCAGATGCTGCGCAGTGCATCTCTTCGCATCATCCGCGAGCTCGGCATCGAGGGCGGCTGCAACGCGCAGTACGCGCTCGACCCGAACAGCAACCGCTACTACGTCATCGAGGTCAACCCGCGCGTCAGCCGTTCCTCGGCGCTTGCGTCGAAGGCAACGGGCTATCCGATTGCCAAGGTTTCCGCGAAGATCGCCATCGGCTATACGCTTGATGAAATCACGAACGCCGTCACGCAGAAGACGAAGGCCTGCTTCGAGCCGGCGCTCGACTACTGCGTCGTCAAGTTCCCGCGCTGGCCGTTCGATAAATTTGTCTATGCGGACCACACGCTCGGCACGCAGATGAAGGCGACGGGCGAGGTCATGAGCATCGACCGCAGCTTCGAGGGTGCCATCCTCAAGGCCGCCCGTTCGCTCGAGATCGGCGTCAACCGCCTGCACATGGACAAGATGGACGAGTGGGACGATGCGCGTGTCAAGAAGAACCTCGAGCGCATCAACGATGAACGCATCTTCGTCATCGCCGAGGCCCTGCGCCGCGGCGCGGCCACGGTCGATGAGATCCATGACATCACGAAGATTGATAAATGGTTCATCAACAAGCTCAAGAACATCACGGACATCGAGGTGGAGCTTGCGAAGGACAAGGATGCTCTGACGCCGAAGCTCATGCTCGCGGCCAAGAACGTCGGCCTCGCTGACCACTCGATTGCGGAGATCACGGGCAAGACGGAGGATGCCGTCCGCACGATGCGCAAGACGATGAACATCCTGCCTTCCTATAAGATGGTTGATACGTGTGCTGCTGAGTTCGAGGCGGCGACGCCGTACTACTATTCGACGTTCCGCGCCGAGGAAGATGAAGTCCGCGTATCTAATGCGCGCAAGGTCATCGTGCTCGGCTCCGGCCCGATCCGCATCGGCCAGGGTGTCGAGTTCGACTACTGCTCGGTTCATTCCGTCTGGGCACTGCGCGAGATGGGCATCGAAGCCATCATCATCAACAACAACCCGGAGACGGTATCGACCGACTTCGATATTTCCGACCGCCTCTACTTCGAGCCGCTGACGACGGAAGATGTGCTCAACATCATCGACAAGGAGAAGCCGGAGGGCGTCATCGTCCAGTTCGGCGGCCAGACGGCCATCAACCTCGCCGCGTCCCTGCAGAAGGCCGGCGTCAAGGTATTCGGCACGTCCGTCGATGATATCGACCGCGCCGAGGACCGCGAGCGCTTCGACGAAGTCCTCACGCAGACGCACATCCCGCGTCCGCAGGGCATCAGCGTCACGAATCTCGATGAAGCCGTCACGGGTGCTGCCAAGATCGGCTATCCGGTCATGGTTCGCCCGTCGTACGTGCTCGGCGGCCGCGCCATGGAAATCGTCTACAACGAGGCAGAGCTGCGCGACTACATGAGCCGCGCCGTCAAGGTCACGCCGGATCATCCGGTCCTCGTCGACCGCTACATGCAGGGCACGGAGGTCGAGGTCGATGGCATCTCCGATGGCGTCGATGTCGTCATCCCGGGCATCATGGAACACGTCGAGCGCGCGGGCGTCCATTCGGGCGACTCCATCGCCGTCTATCCACCGCAGACGCTGTCCTCGAAGGTCATCTACACGATCATCGATTACACGAAGCGCCTGGCCGTGGCACTCCATGTCAAGGGCCTCCTCAATATCCAGTTCGTCGTCGTCGACGGCGAGGTCTACATCATCGAGGTCAACCCGCGTTCGTCGCGCACGGTGCCGTTCCTCTCGAAGGTCACGAATGTCGACATGGTGGGCATTGCGACGCGCATCGCCATGGGGCACACGCTCAAGGAGCTCGGCTATCACTCCGGCCTTGTGCCGCCGAAGCCGTACGTCGCCGTCAAGGCACCGGTCTTCTCGTTTGCGAAGATGACGGATGTCGATATCGCACTCGGACCGGAGATGAAGTCGACGGGCGAGGTCATGGGCATCGATTATCACTATGCCCGCGCGCTCTACAAGGCCATCATCGGCTCGGGCATCAATGTGCCGACGAAGGGCTGCATCCTCTTCACGGTTGCCGACAAGGACAAGGAAGAGATGAAGCAGCTTGCCAAAGCCTTCTCTGAGCTCGGCTTCGAGATCGTCGCCACGGAAGGCACGGCGAAAGCCATCCAGTCCATGGGCATCGATGCCGAGGTCGTCGGCAAGGTGCATGAGCGCAGCTCCGACATCATCCAGATGATCAAGAACGGCAAGATCAACATGGTCATCAACACGCTGACGCAGGGCAAGCATTCCGCCAAGGACGGCTTCCGCATCCGCCGCGCGACGGTTGAGCATGGCATCGCCTGCCTGACCTCGCTCGATACGGCCTGGGAAGTCCTGCGCGTGCTGACCTTCATGCGCGAGCGTCGTCTCGTTTACTCGCTGGCCATCCAGGATTATGTGGGCGGTGGTGATGACCTTGCCTAAGATGCTTCGAGATGCCAAGATTCTCGCCCAGCAGGAACTCGCGCCCCGCGTGTTCTTCCTGGTCGTCGAGGCACCGGATGTCGCACAGGCTGCGGAGCCCGGGCAGTTCGTCCAGCTCCGCATCCCCCTCGGGGAATTCATCCTGCGCCGGCCCGTCGGCGTGGCTGCCGTTGACCGCAAGAAGGGCAGCGTGGCCTTCATCTACCGCGTCGTGGGCAAGGGCACGAAAGCCCTCGCGGCCCTGATGCCCGGTGAAGTCGTCAACATCCTCGGTCCGCTCGGCCACGGCTTCCACATGGACTACGAACATCCGCTGATCGTCGGCGGCGGCATGGGACTTTCGCCGCTCCTGTACTACGCGGCAGCCATGCAGAAGAAAGGCGATGTGCTCATCGGCGGCCGCTCCGAGGAAGAAGTCTTCTGGAAAGATCTCTTTGACGAGCTCTGCGGCGAGGTGTTCATCTCCACGGACGACGGCTCGCTGGGCTTCAAGGGCTTCACGACGGAGTACCTGCCCAAGATCCTCGAGGACCATAAATACGATGCCATCATCGTCTGCGGGCCTGACGTCATGATGCGCGGTATTGCGCGCATCGCCCGCGAGCACGGCATCCCGTGTGAGGTATCGCTCGAAAAGCGCATGGCCTGCGGCCTCGGCGCCTGCCTGTCCTGCTCGATTGACACGACGGAAGGCAAGCGCAAGAAGGTCTGCAAGGACGGTCCGGTCTTCCCGGCAGAGGAGGTGTTCCTGTAATGGATGAAAGCCTGCATACAACCCTCTTGGGCATCGAGATGAAGACCCCGGTCCTGACAGCCTCGGGTACCTTCGGCTTCGGCGAGGAATTCGCGGATTTCGTCGACCTCTCGCGCCTCGGCGGCGTCATGGTCAAGGGCACGACGCTGAAGCCGCGCCGCGGCAACGACGGCGTGCGCATCACGGAAACGCCGCAGGGCATGCTCAACTGCATCGGCCTCGAGAATCCGGGCGTTGCGACCTTCCTCAACGAAACCCTGCCGCGCATTGCCGCGTATGGCATGAATGTCATCGTCAATATCTCGGGCAGCACGGTGGAGGAGTACGGGGAGCTTGCGCGCCTGCTCGATGTGCCGGGCGTGGCCGCGATTGAGCTCAACGTGTCCTGCCCGAATGTCAAGGAAGGCGGCATCGTCTTCGGCACGGATCCCGCGGCGGCTTCGGCCGTCGTGCGGTCGGCCAAGGCCAGCACCGGCAAGCCGGTCATCCTCAAGCTCTCGCCGAACGTGACGGATGTCGTCGCCATGGCCCGGGCCGTTGAGAAGGCGGGGGCAGATGCCATCTCGCTCATCAACACGCTGCTCGGCATGCAGATCGACATCGAGCGCTGCCAGCCGGTGCTCGGCAACGTCACGGGCGGCCTTTCTGGCCCCTGCGTCAAGCCGGTGGCCGTGCGCATGGTCTGGCAGGTCGCGCAGGCCGTACGCATCCCAATCATCGGCATGGGCGGCATCGCGAGTGCCGAGGACGCCGTCGAGTTCTTCCTCGCCGGCGCCAGCGCCGTAGCCGTCGGCACGGCCAATTTTACGGACCCTGCCATCACGATGGAGATCTGTGACGGTCTGGCCGCATACTTGGAGAATCATGGGCTCAAGAGCATCGATGAGCTCATCGGCAAAGCCAATCCTGGCTTTTTGAAAGGGGGCCGCTGAATGGCAGCAGCAGATGACCGCCTGATCGTCGCGCTCGATTTTCACACCATGGAGGATGTGAAGGCACTCGTAGCGAAACTCGGCGACAGCGTTTCATACTATAAAGTCGGCATGGAGCTCTTCTACAGCGTCGGCGGCGAGGTCGTGACCTGGCTGCGCGAAGAGGGCAAGCATGTCTTCCTCGATCTCAAGCTCCACGATATCCCGAATACCGTGGCCGGAGGGCTCTGCTCTCTCATGAACCTCGGTGCCGATATCCTCAATGTCCATGCGAGCGGCGGCTACACGATGATGAAGACGGCTGCCGACCGCCTGCATGCGGCAGCGGCGGAGCAGGGGATTCCCTGCCCGAAGCTTATCGCCATCACGGTGCTCACGAGCATCAATCAGGAAGACTGGGACGGTGTCGGCCAGACGCTGCCCATCAAGGATGCGGTCGTGCGCCTCGCGAAGCTCGCGAAAGCGGCGGGCCTCGACGGCGTTGTCGCCTCGCCGCAGGAAGCCGCACTCATCCGTGAGGCCTGCGGAGAGGACTTCCTGATCGTGACGCCGGGCGTGCGCCCTGCAGGCTCGGCCGTGAATGACCAGAGCCGCATTGCGACGCCGGCGGCAGCACTTCGAAATGGCGCGAGCCACCTCGTCATCGGCCGGCCGATTCGCGCCGCCGAAGACCCCAGGGCGGCAGCAGAGGCAATCTTGAAAGAAATGGAGACAGTAAAACCATGACAATGACGGAACAAGAAGTAAAGGATCTCCTGGTCAAGACGAATGCCATCATGGATGGCCATTTCCTGCTGACCTCGGGACTCCACAGCCCGCATTACGTTGAGAAATTCAATGTGCTGCAGCATCCCAAATACACGCAGCAGCTCTGCGAGGCCATGGCCGAGAAATTCAAGGACGCCAATATCGAGACGGTCGTTGGCCCGATGACCGGCGGCATCCTGCTCGCCCATGAGACGGGCAAGGCCCTTGGCACGCGCGCCATCTTCACGGAACGCGTCAACGGCAAGATGACGTTCCGCCGCGGCTTCCACCTGCATCCGGGTGAGCGCTGCCTGATCGTCGAGGACATCGTCACGACGGGCGGTTCCATCAAGGAAGTCATCGACGTCGTCAAGGAGAACGGCGGCATCCCCGTAGCCGTCAGTATGCTCGTCGACCGCAGCGGCGGCAAGGTCAACTTCGGTGAGGTACCGTGCACGGCTCTGCTGCATCTTGAGGTCGAGACGTACAAGCCCGAGGAGTGCCCGCTCTGCAAGCAAGGCATCCCGATGACCAAGAGAGGCAGCACCGGCAAGAAGTAATTCCAGGCGAAAGCGGATTATATATTGAAACGTCCCGCAGATTGGAGATGCAATCCAATTTGCGGGACGCTTTTTATAATAATGAAAGGATCACGCAAAAAAAAGACTGTGCCGAAACACAGTCTCTTTTTTGCTCTTATGCAGCTTTGGTAATCCGAAGATTACTTGTTGGCGTTGACAAGCTCCATGATGCCAGCAGCGCTGTTGTCGGAACCGAGAACGTCCTTGATCTTGTGCTCAACGAGCTCTTTGATGTAGTTGCGGCCATCAGCGCAATACTGACGCGGATCAAAGTGCTCCGGATGAGCGAAGAAGTGCTGGCGGATACCAGCCGTCATAGCGAGGCGCAGATCGGAGTCGATGTTGATCTTGCAGACAGCGGATTTAGCAGCCTTGCGGAGCTGATCCTCCGGGATGCCGACAGCATCGTCGAGCTTGCCGCCGTTCTCGTTGATGATCTTGACGTACTTCGGAATAACGGAGGAAGCGCCATGGAGAACGATCGGGAACTCAGGGATCTTCTTCTCGATCTCAGCGAGGATATCGAAACGCAGCTCAGGCGGTACGAGAACGCCGTCAGCGTTGCGCGTGCACTGTTCCGGTTTGAACTTGAATGCGCCATGGCTCGTGCCGATAGCGATGGCGAGGGAGTCAACGCCCGTCTCACGAACGAATTCCTCAACCTCTTCCGGCTGCGTGTAAGCTGCCTCGTGAGCAGCAACATTTACATCATCCTCGATGCCGGCGAGCTTACCGAGCTCAGCCTCGACGACGACGTTGTGCTCATGAGCATAAGCGACAACTTCCTGCGTGCGCTTGATGTTCTCTTTGAATTCATACTTGGAACCATCGAACATGACGGACGTGAAGCCATCATCGATGCAGGCTTTGCAAGTCTCGAAATCCGGACCATGATCGAGGTGCAGAGCGATAGGAATATCGTTGACCTCAAGGGCAGCCTGTACGAGGTGACGGAGATACGGGCCCTTGGCATATTTGCGAGCGCCGGCGGAAGCCTGGAGGATAACCGGGGAGTTCAGCTCTGCAGCTGCTTCCGTGATACCCTGTACAATCTCCATGTTGTTGATGTTGAAAGCACCGATGGCGAAACCGCCCTCATAAGCCTTCTTGAACATTTCTTTCGTTCCAACTAATGGCATTTTTCATTACCCCCTAAAAGTTGTGTATGTTCACAAACACACTATGAACTGACTTCATTATAGCATAGAAAAGACGGCCGGTGTATAGCGAAACGCCATTTTTTCGGAAAATCTTCTCATTCGCGCGCAAATAATAGAAACTATCGCGTGCTTGGTCAAAAATCCGCGGCAATCCGCTGCATATCGGATGGCAGCGGTGCGGTGACAACGACAAATTCGTGTGTCATGGGGTGCCGGAAGGACAATCGCCAGGCATGAAGGGCCTGCCGGGAAAGCAGCGTGCATGAGCCTCCGTAGAGGTCGTCGCCGAGGAGCGGATGCCCGAGGTGCGCGAGGTGCACGCGGATCTGATGCGTGCGGCCCGTGTCGAGTACGAGATGCAGGAGCGAGAGTTTCCCGTTCGTCCTGACCGTCTCATAATGCGTGCGCGCTTCCTTGCCCTCTGGCGGCGGTGCGACCTTGCGCAGGATGATGCTCGGCAGCGCGCGCGCAATCGGCGCGTCGATGAGGCCGGATGCAGGCGTCAGCGTGCCTTCAATCAGGGCGAGGTATTCGCGCGTGAAGGCTTTTTTGCCGTCGCGGCCCGTCGTGAGCTGATACTGCACCTGCGGTTCTTTCGCGATGAGCACGAGGCCTGAAGTATCGCGGTCAAGGCGGTGTACGGGGTGGAAGGCATGATGCTCGCCATGGCGCGCATACCAGGCGAGCAGGGCGTTGCCGAGCGTGCCGTGCGCTTCCTTCGTCGTCGGATGCACGAGCTGTCCCGCGGGTTTGTTGACGATGACGAGGAAATCATCCTCGTAGCGGATATCAAGCGGCAGGTCCTCTGGCTCGATGTCACTCGGCCGCAGGATGTCGTAGGCGATCGTATCGCCATTCCTGACCTGCGTGCGCGTGGCGTTGGCGGGCACGCCGTTGTGCGTGAACGTCCCCGAATGCTTGATGCGCTTCCAGATCGTCCCCGAGATGCCGAGCACCTGGCGGAGGTACTGTCTGGCCGGCCAGATTTCGCCTTCGGGAAGCTTCACCTGCCAGCTGGTCATGCCTTCGGCTCCTGCGAGATGCCCGCAGCCTCGTCTTCCGTGCCCGGCAGCACGCGCTTTTCGTCGCCGCGCAGGAACGAGATGAGGCGGAAGGCGAGCGACAGCACGATGGCGACGATCGTCGCGAGCGACATGCCCTTGAGGCTGACCGTGCCGATCGTCAGGCTGGCCGTTGAGACGCCGATGCCCATGACGATGGAAGTCAGCAAGAGGTTCATCGGATCGTTGTAGTCGACCTTGGCCTCGACGAGGATGCGGATGCCCGAGGCCGCGATGACGCCGAAGAGCAGCATCGACACGCCGCCCATGACGGGCGTCGGGATGCTCTGGATGAGAGCCGCGAGCTTGCCGAAGCAGGAGAGGATGATGGCAAAGACAGCCGCGCCGCCGATGACCCAGGTCGAGAAGACCTTCGTGATGGCGAGCACGCCGATGTTCTCACCGTACGTCGTGTTCGGCGTCGAGCCGAAGAAGCCCGAGATGATCGTCGAGAGGCCGTTGCCGAAAATGGAGCGGTCGAGGCCCGGGTCTTTCGTGAGGTCGCTGCCGACGATGTTGCCCGTGACGATGAGATGGCCGATGTGCTCGACGATGACGACGAGCGAGGCCGGCAGGATGATGAGGATGGCGCCCATATCAAAGGTCGGCGTGTAGAACGTCGGCAGTGCAAACCATGGGGCGCTCTCGACCATTTCCCAGTTGACGAGGCCGCAGACGGCTGCGATGATGTAGCCGCTGACGACGCCGATGAGGATCGGGATGATGGAGAGGAAGCCCTTGAAGGCCACCGACGCGAAGATCGTGATGGCCAGTGTCATGAGGGAGACGAAAATCGTCGTCGTGTCGGCCTTGTCGCCCGTAAGGCCCGCCATGCCGGCGGCCGTCGGCATGAGCTCGAGGCCGATGACCGCGACAATCGCGCCCATCGAGGCCGGCGGGAAGATCACATCGATCCAGCCCGTGCCGACCGCACGAATGAGCAGGCCTACGAGACAGAAGACGACGCCGACGCAGATGAAGCCGCCGAGCGCCGCTTCGTAGCTGTACTGCGCGAGCACGAGGAAGACCGGCGAGAGAAACGCGAAGCTCGAGCCGAGGTAGGCCGGGATCTTGCCTTTGCAGAGCACGAGGTAGAGGATTGTGCCGATGCCGTTGAACAAGAGCACCGTGGCCGGATTGACCTTGAAGAGGATCGGCACGAGTACGGTCGAGCCGAACATGGCGAAGAGATGCTGCAGCGAAAGCGGGACGGTTTCCATGAGCGGAAGCTTTTCCGTGACACCGATGGGACGTTTCTGCAAGATGAGACACTCCTTTCAAATAAGAAACAAACGAAATGAGATACGATGATCACATCCTTCAATTTACCATAGGATGGGACGGATGTCCACTTTTGTCCGATAGTGGCGCAAATCGTGGAAAATGTTATCATTTTAACTTGTATTCCTGTATAGAATTCTTGAAAATGTAATGCTGATATTTCGGCTTGTTTTTCTGCGGAAAACATTTTTACATAAATTTGCCGATTTTGGTAGACAGGCTGCGGAAATTCTTGTATAATATGTTTCGATTAAACACTTTAACAGACAAAACACCGTCGTTGTCCGTTTGTGGCGGATGTGCCGGTATGATGTTTAGGGGGAGAATCATGGCGCTTATTGTTAAGAAATTCGGTGGCAGTTCTGTGGCTACCACAGAGAAAATCATGAATGTGGCAAAGAGGGTGCTGAGCGAGAAACAGCCCGGCGACCAGATTGTCATGGTCGTATCCGCGATGGGCGATACGACGGATGAGCTCATAACGCTCGCGGAGGGCATCACGAAAGATCCGTACCAGTACACGCGTGAGATGGATATGCTGCTCACGACGGGCGAGCAGGTTTCGATTGCCCTTCTCGCAATGGCCTTCAAGACGCTCGGTCAGCCGGCAATCTCGCTGACGGGCCCGATGGCAGGCATGAAGACGAATTCCGTGCACACGAAGGGCCGCATCGTCGACATCACGCCGAAGCGCGTACACGAGGAACTCGACAAGGGCAACATCGTCGTCGTCGCGGGCTTCCAGGGCTCCGATGAATTCGGTGACCCCGTGACGCTCGGCCGCGGCGGTTCCGATACGTCGGCCGTCGCACTCGCCGGTGCGCTCAAGGCCGATTCCTGCGAAATCTACACCGATGTCGACGGCGTCTACTCCGCCGATCCGCGCATCGTCAAGGATGCCCGCAAGATGAAGGAGATCACCTACTACGAGATGCTCGAGATGGCTCGCCTCGGCGCCGGCGTCATGCAGCCGCGTTCCGTGGAGATGGGCAAGTTCTTCAACATCCCAATCCATGTACGCTCGACGTTCACGAACAAACCAGGCACAATCATTAGGGAGGACTATACGATGGAAGATAAGGATTTTGTCATTCGCGGTGTCGCACACGATGAGAAGGTAGCAAAGATTGCCGTACTCGGCATCCCGAACACGCCGGGCATTGCCCATGAGATCTTCTCGGCGCTCGCGGAAGCCAACATCGACGTCGACATGATCGTGCAGAGCATCCGCAACATCGAGAAGAACGTGACGGATATGGTCTTCACGGTCGCCAGCGATGACCTCGGCCAGGCCAAGAAAGTCGTCGACAAGGTTGCCGACAAGCTCAACGCCATCGCCGTGCTCATCGAGGAGGACGTCGCGAAAGTCTCCATCGTTGGCGCCGGCATGCTCGGCAACCCGGGCATCGCTGCCCGCATGTTCGGTGCACTCTCGAAGGCTGAGATCAACATCGACATCATCAGCACGTCCGAGATCAGCATTTCGTGCCTCGTCAAGGGCTCCCAGCTCAAAGAGGCCGTCAATGCCATCCACGAGGAATTCTTCCCGGCAAAATAAGGCACAGCTGCCCTGAGGGCAATCTGTGAGGAATTGGCCGCTCCCTCAGCGGGGGCGGTCTTTCTTTACCGGTTACCAGAAGTTTCATCAATTCTTCCATAAAAATATTGTATACTTATACCAAAAGCCTGTTATAATAGTAGACAACGGGCGAGAAACCGTATATCATAGGATTCGTCCAATGGATAGATGGACGTCTGGTGCACCGTGTGCGGGTACAAGCCGTCATGGGCATCGGCGCAATGAAGGAGGTCATTCGTTATGACGACGAGTATGGCAGCAACGCATGCTGCAAGCAAGAGACTGAAGGACGCGATTTTTGGTGCAAGCGCGGCTTGCCGTGAGGCTGCCGCCAAATACGGCGCCGATAAAGTGACGAACGCCACGATGGGCGTCATGATGGACGATGAGGGCAAACTGGCCAGCATCCCGACGATGGAGCGCGTCTTTCGTTCTCTTACGATTGAGGATTACATGCGCTATGCGCCGATCCCGGGCCTGCCCGAGTACCTCGACGCCGTCATCGACCTGACCTTCGCCGACCAGAAGCCGGAGGGTTACTTCGGTGCCATCGCCACCTCGGGCGGCACGGGCGCCATTCATCACGCCGTCGCCAACTACGCGGAGCGCGGCGATGAGGTGCTGACGGCTGACTGGTTCTGGGGTACGTACAACGTCATCTGCAACGAATGCGGCTCGCATCTGACGAACTACAAGCTCTTCGATGAACAGCAGAATTTCAACCGCAAGGACTTCGCCGACAAATTCGAGGGCATCCTCGAGAAGCAGGAGAGCCTGCTGACGATCATCAACACGCCGGCACACAACCCGACGGGCTTCAGCCTCACAGAGGAGGACTGGGACTGCGTGCTGGATCTCGCGAAGAAGTATGCGGCCAAGGGCAAGAAGATCAGCATCCTCGTCGATATCGCCTACATCGATTACGCGGGCGAGAAGAACGAGACGCGCCGTTTCATGAAGAAGTTCGGCAGCCTGCCCGACAACATCCTCGTGATGTTCGCCTTCTCGATGTCGAAGGGCTACACGGCTTACGGCCAGCGCACGGGCGCACTCGTCGCCGTTTCCTCGAGCCAGGAGGTCATCACGGAATTCAAGGAAATCAACAAGTACACGAGCCGTGCGACCTGGTCGAACATCAACCGCGGCGCGATGACGCTGCTCGCACGCATCCAGCAGGACAAGAGCACGCTCGCGCAGTTTGAGAAGGAACGCGATGCCTTCTACCAGATGATCCAGAGCCGCGGCAACCTCTTCATGGAGGAGGCCAGGGCCTGCGGGCTTAACGCGCTGCCGTACAAGGGCGGTTTCTTCCTCGCCGTGCCGGCCAAGGATCCGCAGGCCGTCTGCGACAAGCTGCATGACGATCTCATCTTCGCCGTGCCGCTGAAGCTCGGCATCCGCATCGCCGCCTGCTCGGTATCGGCCGAGAAGATGAAGGGCGTCGCCGCAAAAGTCCTCAAGGCTCAGCAGGCCGTAGAAGGCTGATTCTTTGCGGTCTTGATTACGTAAAACCGTCATATTTGACCAGATTTGTCCGTTTTTGTGCGTACGAATCTGGTCTTTTTTTATGGTTTTGGCAAAAATTAGCGGTTGATGTGCATGAAAAATGATGATATAGTAAAACTGTGATAATGTGTAAGTTTCGTTCGAGGGAGGACACAAAAGAAGATGTTTAAGTTCAAGCAGAAGGACAGCGAGTTCTTTGACTTGTTCGTTGACAGCGCCCGCTATTTCTATAAGGGTGCGCTCATGATGGACGAAGTTATGCTGGATTACAGCAAAGCCGCTGACAAAGTAAAAGAAATCATTGACCTCGAGCATGAAGCAGATGCAGTGAATGACAAGATCATCGACAAACTGAATCTGACCTTCATCACTCCGATCGACCGGGAGGACATCTATGCCCTCGCCAACGGGCTCGATGATGGCGTCGACTACCTGCAGGGCACGCTGCAGCGCATCGTCATGTATCGCACGGGCAAGGCCATGAGCGGCGCCGTGACGCTCACGAAGCTACTGATCGAGAGCACCGAGGAGATCATCCGTGCCTTCTCCCTCTTGAAGAACATCCGCAAGAATCAGGCCCAGATCCTGGAGGCAACGCACAAGATTGCCCGCCTTGAGAGCGAGGGCGACCGCGTGTACCGTCACGAGGTCGCGTACCTCTTCGACAAGGAAAAGGATCCGATTGAGCTCATCAAGTGGAAGGACATTCTCGAGAACCTCGAGAATACGCTCGACCACTGCGAGAAGCTTTCCGACATGATTCGAGGAGTGGTAATGAAGTATGCCTGAGTTACAGTATCTGATTTTTACCGTTATTGCTCTGGCGCTGATCTTCGACTTCATCAATGGTTTCCACGATACGGCCAACGCCATCGCGACATCCGTCTCGACGCGCGCGCTGCATCCGAGCCATGCCATCCTCATGGCTGCGTGCCTGAATTTCCTCGGCGCCATGTACAGCACAGGCGTCGCGAAGACAATCGGCGCCGATATCGTCAAATCGGCCCAGCATGTCGATGAACGCATCATCATTGCCGCACTCGTCGGCGCTGTGGTCTGGAACCTCATCACTTGGTGGTTTGCCATCCCGTCAAGTTCGTCACATGCCCTCGTCGGCGGCGTCATCGGCGCCGTGCTCGTCTCGGTCGGCAGCGACGGCCTCAATTTCTACGGCATCGGCAAGATCGTCGCGTCGCTCATCGCGTCGCCGCTCATTGCCATCGTCACGGGCTGTATCGTCATGACCATCCTGTTCCGGCTGTTCGGACGCTTCAGTCCGTCCTCGGTCAACGGCAAGTTCAAGAAGATGCAGATTCTCTCGGCTGCCATGATGGCTTTCTCTCACGGCTCGAACGATGCCCAGAAATCCATGGGTATCATTACGCTCGCGCTGCTCTCGGGCGGCTACATTGACGTCTTCGAAGTGCCGACGTACGTCAAGGTGCTCGCGGCGACGGCGATGGCCTGCGGCACGGCCGTCGGCGGCTGGCGCATCATCAAGACCATCGGCGGCAAGATCTTCAAGCTCGAGCCAATCTCGGGCTTCGCGGCCGACCTCAACTCGTCGCTCGTCATCTTCTCGGCCACGCTGCTGCACCTGCCCGTCTCGACGACGCATGTCGTCTCGGGCTCCATCATGGGTGTCGGCACGGCCAAGCGCGTCAATGCCGTGCGCTGGGGTGTCGCGCAGCAGATGGTGCTGGCCTGGGTTCTCACGATCCCGTGCACGGCCGTCATGGGCGCCGTCGCCTACAGCCTCGTGCTCAAGATTTTCCAGTAAACCGCTGTATATCTTGAACACGCGCGGCCCGTATTGTAGGGCTGTACATATTGATTTTTCTGACATTTTGACAGGAACGTGTTACAATAGAGGTGTGACGCGTTCCTGTTTTTTTGCTGGACAGGGATGCACAAAAGAGAGAAATGAGAGGGAAAGACGGCAACGCAGCAAGTTTCAGCAAGGAGGAGATTCTCTTGTTCATCACCATTCGCAAAAACAGAACCGTCCTGCCGGATGTCCTGCCCCGCGACCTCGTGGCGGATTACCAGCAGGAATACGCCTCGAAGATTGTCGCCGTCAAGCTCGACAATACGATACACGACCTCCAGACGCCTGTCGGCAAGACGCGCAGCCTCGAATTCGTCGAGCTCGACAGTGAGGCCGGCTGGATCGTCTACCGGCGCTCCGTTGAGTTCCTGCTGATCATGGCTGTCCACGAGCTCTTCCCGGGGGCCGAGGTCATCGCGAAGTTCCGCGCGAACAACGGACTTTACTGCGAGGTGCAGCTCGCAGGCGGCGAAGGGGAGGAGGTGCGCACGCTGCCTGCGGAGCTCGTGCCGAAGGTCGAGGAGGAGATGCGCCGCATCGTCGCCGAGGATCGGCCGATTGTCAAGGAGGTCATGAAGCGCGAGGATGCCGTGCGCCTCTTCAAGGATGCCAAGCAGATCGAGAAGGCCAATCTCATCGCCTCGCTCGAGCTCGAATTCGTCAGCATCTACCGCTGCGGCGGCTACTACGACTACCTCTACGGTGCCATGATGGGCTCGACGGGCCGTCTCGGCCGCTTTGCGCTCGAAGCCTTTGAAGCGGGCGTGCTGCTGCGCACGCCGGACCTCAGGAGCCGCGGCGAGGTGCCGCCCTCCATGCGCCAGCCGAAGCTCTCGAGTGTGCTCGCCGAGTCGAAGGACTGGGCCAACATCCTGCACTGCCGCTATGTCACGGATCTCAACCGCGCAATCCAGTCAGGCCGTATCGGCGAGGTCGTTCGCGTCTCGGAGGCCCTGCAGGAAAAACGCATCGCGGGCATTGCCGACCACATCGCGGCGCGCAGGAAAGACCTGCGTCTGATCCTTATCGCGGGGCCGTCGTCTTCGGGCAAGACCTCGTTCGCGCAGCGACTCAAGGTTCAGCTGCAGGTCATGGGGCTTCAGCCTGTCTCCATCTCGCTTGACAATTACTTCGTCAACCGTGAGGACACGCCGAAGACGCCGGCCGGCGAGTACGACTACGAATGCCTCGAAGCCCTCGACGTGCCTGAGTTCAACAAGGACATGCTCGCGCTGCTGAAAGGCGAGACGATCACGCTGCCGCGCTACAATTTCATCTCGGGCGAGCGCGAGGACTCGGGCATCACGATGTCGCTGCAGGCCGACCAGCCCATCATCGTCGAGGGCATCCACGGCCTCAACGAGAAGCTCACAGCGAAGATTCCGCGCAGGAACAAATTCAAGATCTACGTCAGCGCGCTGACGCAGCTCAACATCGACGCGCACAACCGCATCCCGACGACGGCCGCGCGGCTCATCCGCCGGCTCGTGCGCGACTACCAGTTCCGAGGTTCAAGCGCCCTCAAGACGCTCAAGCAGTGGCCCGACGTGCGCCAGGGCGAGGAGAAATACATCTTCCCATTCCAGGAAGAAGCCGATGTCATGTTCAACTCGGCGCTCATCTACGAGCTCGCCGCGCTGCGCCGTTATGCCGTGCCCGTGCTCGAGGCCGTCACGCCCGATGTCCCCGAATACACGAAGGCCCGCCGCCTGCTCGATTTCTGCCAGTACTTCCAGGACCTTCCCGACGAAGACGATGTCCCGAACAACTCCCTCCTGCGCGAATTCATCGGCAAATCCGTCTTCTTCAAGGGCGAAGATCAGGTGTAAGCTTCCTTAATATATAAAAGATAGGAGATCCTGAAATTTAATGCTTTGGGGGGCTTGACGGATGGGAGCCGGACACATATAATGAAAGCATGAAAAGTAAAGAGCAGTGCAAGGCTGACGGGTGAGTGGAATTGACCACATGTCTTGTGTTGTGAGAAATAGCCGACCGTCTGGGCAGGGCATTCTGTTCGGGCGGTCTTTTTTCATAAGCCTGGAAGGATGCCCCGGTATCCTTCTGGGAGGTAGATTTCATGAGAAATCGTTGGCTTATCGCATTGAGTGCCGTCGGCATCCACATTTCCATCGGCAGTGTTTATGCCTGGAGTGTCCTGACCCGGCCCATCATGAGTGAGATGGGATTCTCGCTGGGGCAGACGACTTGGACGTTCTCGCTGGCCATCCTGTTCCTGGGCTTTTCGGCAGGTCTTCTCGGCAGCTTTGTCGAGAAGATGGGGCCGAAGAAGAGCGGACTCATCGCCATGACGTTCTTCGGTATGGGCATGCTTGGCACGGCCTACGCGCTGTCGGTCCAGAGCCTCACGCTGCTGTATCTCTTTTACGGCGTCATCGGCGGCATCGGCCTCGGCGTCGGCTACATCACGCCGGTCTCGACGCTCGTCAAGTATTTCCCAGATCACCGCGGCTTCGCGACAGGGCTCGCCATCATGGGCTTCGGTTTTGCGGCGCTGATCGCGGGACCCGTCATGCAGTATCTGACGGCGACGGTCGGGCTCGTCAATAATTTCCTGATCCTCGGCTGTGTCTACATGGTCGTCATGGGGGCTTCGGCACTCTACCTGAAGCCGCCGGTCCTGAAGGACAGCAAGGGGAATGTCACGCATGTACAGCGCGGCGTGACGGCGAATGAGGCACTCAAGACGTGGCAGTTCGCTTCGCTCTGGTGGGGCTTCTTCGTCAACATCACATGCGGCATTGGCCTTCTGGCCGTGGCTTCGCCAATGGCACAGGAAGTCATCGGCATGGATGCCGCAGCTGCCGCCTCGATGGTCGGCATCATCGGCGTCTTCAATGGCGGCGGCCGCATTGTCTGGTCGACCATCTCGGATTACCTTGGCCGCGGACGCGTCTACATGCTGTTCTTCCTGCTCGAGGTCATCGCGTTCTGGCAGCTCGCCGGGACGCGCGAGGTCTTTGTCTTCGAGATGCTTGTGCTGCTCATCATCAGCTGCTATGGCGGCGGTTTCTCGTGCATGCCGGCCTATCTTTCCGATATCTTCGGCACGCGCCAATTAAGCGCCATCCACGGCCGCATCCTGACGGCCTGGGGCCTCGCGGGTGTCGCCGGTCCCTCGATTGTCTCCTATTTCCACGCGCAGACGGGCGGCTATACGGCTTCGCTCTATTTCTTCGCCTGCTGCTTCGTGCTGAATTTCATCATCGCAGCCGTACTCAAGCAGTACGGATTGCGCAAGGACATGGCGTCCCATTCTGTATCATAATTCCTTTTGACAGTTGCCACTTTTAAACTTTTTAACCCTTTGGGCTCTGACTTAAAAGTGGTTGGCGTTCATCAGAGTCCGAAAAAACCTGCCGGTATCTTTGGAGCTGGCAGGATTTTTTTGTTTTCCCGCGAAATGGACAAATAGAGCCTTTTTTAGGCGGATGAAATGGTTGCTTGAGACGTGAGAAAGGAAGGATTCCCTGATGAAAACCATTGCGCTGATTGCCCATGATAAGAAAAAGAGCGAGATGCTCGAGTTTGTCGGTCACCACAAGGAGCTCCTGTCTAAGTTCCATCTGATCGCGACGCGGACAACGGGCACGCTCATCAACGATACGTTTGATTTGCATGTCGAGACGATGCTGTCGGGCCCGATGGGCGGCGACCAGCAGATCGGCGCGCGCGTGGCCGTCGGCGATGTCGACTACGTCGTGTTCCTGCGCGACCCGCTGACGTCTCAGCCGCACGAGCCGGATATCAACGCCTTGCTGCGCCTCTGTGATGTGCACGATGTGCCGCTCGCGACGAACCGCAAGAGCGCGCATATCCTCTTGAGCTACGCAGCCGGCAAGCTCTCGGCGGACGAAGCCGCAGACGCAAAGTGATGCGCCTGAAATCCAGATAAAATCTCGATGAGTTGTATCCTTGCAAATTGAATGCATGACCCTTCTATGATAGAATAGGAGGGTATATTTTTTTGCAAGATCACAAGACAGCAGGCACGGGGAATAGGGACTAGAACCTGTGTTTGCGAGTAAAGACAAAGAGAAGGGTGACAATTGGAGAAAGAACTGCTGAGACTCGAGCATATCGACAAATTTTATGGCAGCCGCCAGATCCTCGAGGACCTGAACCTGACCATTCACGAAAATGAATTCCTGACGCTCCTGGGACCGTCGGGCTGCGGCAAGACGACGACGCTGCGCCTGATCGGCGGGTTTGAGCTGCCGGACAAGGGGCGCATCCTGTTTGACGGGCAGGACATCACGAAGCTGCCGCCGGAGAAGCGGCAGGTCAACACGGTTTTCCAGAAGTATTCGCTGTTCTCGAACATGAATGTGGCGGAAAACATCGCATTCGGCCTCAGGATCAAGGGCAAATCGAAGTCGTATATCCGCGACAAGATCAAGTACGCGCTGAAGCTCGTGAACCTCGATGGGTATGGAGAGGCCGATGTCACGGCGCTCTCGGGCGGCCAGCAGCAGCGCATCGCGATTGCACGCGCCGTCGTCAACGAGCCGAAGGTGCTGCTCCTCGACGAGCCGCTCTCGGCACTCGACCTCAAGCTGCGCCAGAGCATGCAGCGCGAGCTCGTCAAGATCAAGCGCGAGCTCGGCATCACGTTCGTTTTCGTCACGCACGACCAGGAGGAAGCCCTCTCGATGTCCGATACGGTCGTCGTCATGAACCAGGGCTGGATCCAGCAGATCGGCACGCCTGAGAGCGTCTACAATGAGCCTGAGAACGCCTTTGTCGCGGACTTCATCGGCGACAGCAACATCATCGACGGCATCATGGTGCGTGACAAGCTCGTGCATCTCCTCGGCAAGGATATCCCGTGCATCAACACGGGCTTCGGCGAGAATGTGCCCGTCGATGTGCAGATCCGCCCGGAAGATATCCAGATCTGTGCGCCGGAGGACGGCCAGTATCGCGGTGTCATCCGCTCCGTCGTCTTCAAGGGTACGGTCTACGATATCACGATTGAGGCCGGCGGCTTCTCGTGGCTCGTGCAGACGATCACGGGACACGAGCAGGGCAAGGAGGTCGGCATCCGCCTGGCACCGGCGAACATCCAGATCATGGCGAAGCCCGCCTCGGAAGATGAGGAGGCGGCGCATGATGCATAACAGCAAGGCAGTGGCGCGCCTGTTTGCCGCACCGTTCTCGATCTGGGCGGCAATCTTCATCGTGCTGCCGCTTTTCTTCGTCTTCTATCACGGCCTGACGGATGCGGAGGGAGCCTTCACGCTCGCGAACCTTCGGGAGGCCGTGCAGATCGAATACCTTCAGGCACTCGGTCTCTCGGTGGAGCTCGCGCTCATCAGCACCGTCATCTGCCTCGTACTCGCGTACCCGCTCTGCATGATCCTGCTTGCCATCAAGCGCGGCCGCATGGTGCTGATCTTCCTGCTGTTCCTGCTGCCGCTCTGGATGAATTCGCTCCTGACGACGATGGCCTGGCAGACTATCCTCGAGAAGAACGGCATCATCAACATGGTCCTGCAGGCCCTCGCACTGCCCACGGTCACGCTCATCAACACGCCATTTGCCATCGTCATCGGCATGGTCTACAATTTCCTGCCGTACATGGTGCTGCCGCTCTACGTCGCGCTCTCGCACATCGACAAGAGCGTCATCGAGGCCGCGCATGACCTCGGCGCGGGACACGTCCAGACCTTCCGCCGCATCGTCTTCCCGCTGTCGCTGCCCGGCGTCATCAGCGGCTGCACGATGGTCTTCATCCCGGCGCTCACGACCTTCGTCATCAGCGCGCTGCTCGGCGGCAACAAGATTCTCCTGATCGGCAACATCATCGAGCAGGAATTCACGGCGGCCTATGACTGGCAGCTCGGCAGTGCACTCTCGATGATCCTCATGGTCTTCATCATCCTCAACATCGTGCTCGAGGCCTTTTCGGGCCGCGAGGCGAAAAAGGACGCCGTGCAGGAGGTGAAGCTATGATGGCAAAACTCAAGAAACTCTATCTCGGCATCATCATCGTCTTCCTCTACGCGCCGATTTTCGTGCTCTTTGCGCAGTCCTTCAATGCGAGCCGTTACCGCGGCCATTGGACGGGCTTCACGCTGGAGTGGTACGAGAAGCTCTTCACGAGCGAGGACATCATCGAGGCGTTCCTCAACACCGTGACCATCGGCCTGACGGCGGCGTTCTTCGCAACGCTCCTCGGCCTCATCACGGCGCTTGCCATTCGCAACTTCTCGAAGAAGGGGCAGCTCGCGTTCCGCGGCCTTGCGAATGTGCCGCTCCTCAATGCCGATATCGTTACGGGCATCGCGCTCATGCTGCTCTTCCTCGGGCTCGGGCTGCGGCTCGGCTATGACACGATCCTCATGGCGCACATCGTCATCAATCTGCCGTATGCGATGCTCTGCATCCTGCCGCAGGTCTTAGGGCTCGACTCCGTCTGCTATGAGGCGGCGCTTGACCTCGGCGCGACACCCTTCCAGGCCTTCCGCAAGGTCATACTGCCCGAACTCTGGCCCGGTATCGCGGCGGCCTTCCTGCTGTCCTTCGCGATGTCGGCCGACGACTTCATCGTGACGTACTTCACGAAGGGCGCGGGCATCGACACGCTGACGACGGCCATCTACTCACAGCTCAAACTCGGCATCCATCCGGAGATGTACGCGCTCTCGACGCTGTTCTTCCTCGGCGTCATCGCGTTCGTCGCGCTGCTCATGATCAACTGGCGCCTCCTGAAGCGCCGTCCGGGAAAGGAGTGGGAATGATGAAGAAACGCATGCGTTTCCCGCTGCTCATGCTGCTGCTTGGCCTCTTGCTCGTCTTTTCCACGGCGGGCTGCGACAGCCTGGCCGAGGACGAGGAGGGCGGCGACGACGCCCTCTACATCTACAGCTGGGGCGATTACCTCGACCCTGAGGTCATCACGCAGTTCGAGGAGGAAACGGGCATCCATGTCGTGCTCGACGAATTCGACACGAACGAGAGCATGTACCCGCGCGTCAAGGAAGGGGCCACGAATTACGACCTCATCTGTCCGTCGGACTACATGATCCAGAAGATGGCCGAGAACGATCTCCTGCAGCCGCTCGACTACAGCCAGCTGCCGAATGCAAAGAAGTACATCGGCAAGGATTTCTTCAAGCAGGCCGAGTCGTATGACCCCGGCAACCGCTATTCCATCCCATATTGCTGGGGTACGGTCGGCCTCATGTACAACAAGAAGCTCGTGGCGGACGATGTCGACAGCTGGTCGGTGCTCTTTGATCCGCGCTACAAGGACGAGATCCTCATGCAGGACTCGGCGCGCGACGCCTTCATGATCCCGCTGCGCATGATGGGGGACTCGATGAACACGAAGGATGCTGCTGAGCTTGAGAAGGCGCGCGACATGCTCATCGCGCAGAAGCCGCTCGTCCAGGCCTACGGCGTCGACGATATCCGCGATAAACTGGCGTCCGGGGAAGCCGCGCTCGGCGTCATCTATTCGGGCGAGGCCATCAACCTCTTGAAGGCCAATCCGGACCTCGCGTTCTGCCCGGCACCGAAGGAAGGCACGAATCTCTGGATGGACGGCTGGGTCATCCCAAAGCAGGCCAAGCACGTCGAGAACGCTCATAAATTCATCGACTTCCTCTGCCGCCCGGACATCGCCGCGAAGAATTTTGAGGCGCTCGGCTACTCCACGCCAAACACCGGCGTCCGGGAACTCGTCGAGGACGATATGGACGAGGATGAGATTGAGATCGCCTTCCCCGAGCCATCGGTCTATCAGGGCCAGGAGACGTATCAGTACCTTGGCGAAACGCTCGACAAGCTCTATACGAAGCTCTGGCTGCAGGTCAAAGTCGAATGAATCGTCATGGAAAATGGGGGACGGATTCTCTGGAATCGCGTTTCCCATTTTTGTCATATTTTCAGGAGAGAGGGGATTTTCATGAAGCTGGATTTGCCAATTGAATTGGAAGATGGCACGGTGGAGATTGCGACAAAAAAGATGGATTTTGCCGCGTTCTGCAGGCTGTATCAGGATCGCGAACGCTTCCTGCCATACTGCCGAGAATGTCCGAATTACGGCACGGTCTGGAGCTGCCCGCCGCTTCCTTTTGACAGCGGAGAATATTTCCGGCCATACCGTGAAATCCTCGTGTTCTGTGCGCGCATTACGCTCAATCCGTTGGTGATCGAGCGCGCCGATACGCCGGAACTCGTCAAGAAAAAAGGCTATGAAATCGTCATCCGTGTGAAGAAACAGCTCGAGGATCATTTGCGCAAAATGGAAGAAGAATTCCCGCATAGCCACAGCCTTTCCTCGGGCGGCTGCAATCGCTGCTGCCGCTGTGCCCGCGCCAAGGGCGATCCCTGCCGCAAGCCTGCCATCATGCGTTATTCGCTCGATGCCTTTGGCTTTGATTTGACGTCCATCGCGAAGGATTTATTCGGTTATGACATCGAGTGGTGCCGGGACCGCCTGCCCGCCCATTTCACATTGATTCACGCCCTGCTGCTGCCGGCAGGATCGTTAAATTTTTTGGGGAATCAGCAGGATTTTTCGAGGAAAGCGAGAATGTAAAAAAACGATGAAAACGATGGAACGTCGGGGGCATCGAATCATTCATATTTTATTTTTATTTTATTTAACAGAAAGTAGGAATCGATTATGGCGAGAAAAGCAGATTACGACAGCAAAATCCAGGCACTTGAAGAGAAGATTGCCAAGAAACAGGACGAGGTCAAGAAGCTCAAGGCACAGCTGGCCGAAGTAAAGGAAAAGAAGGCCAAAGAGGATTATCAGGAACTGACGGCGTACATGGAAGAGAATAACCTGACGGCCGCCGAAGTCCTCGCCGTCATCAAGAACTGAGCATTTACCGCATGCAAAAAGCCGGTACAAGACACCAACCGTATCTTGTACCGGCTTTTTGTTTTGATTTCAGAACCAGTGGAAGCGCGTGGCGAGGGACATGACGAAATACGTCAGGCCGCCGGCAATCAGCGGCCCGACGGCGATGCCCTTGAAGAAGAAGACGCCGGCCATCGTGCCGATGATGAGGGCCGAGACGACATCGGGCGTGCTTTTGAGGAGCGTCAGCCCGCCGCCGCCTGCGACAGCCGCGAGTACGCCGGCGATGACGGCGGTGATGCCGAGCGGCGACTTGAACGAATCGATCATCGTCTGCAGCGTGACCGTGCCGTTGGCAATCGGCACGAGAATGGCGGCCGTCAGGATGATGATGCCCCAGTTGAGGCCCTGTGTGCCGAGGGCCTCCAGCATCGTGGTCAGGCCGAGCACCTTGAGGATGAGCACGATGGCGGTCGCGTAGACAACCGTCATGTTGTGGCCGATGAGACTCAGGATGAGCACAAAGCCGAGTGTAATGTATTCCGTGGAAGCCAAATGAGGAACCTTCTTTCTCGATCGTTTTGATCGTTTCGATTATGGAACAACGTAACAGTCCGGCCACTGCTGCGGTAAGGCAGCGCGACCGGCACGGCGGACAATATACGCCCTATTTTATCAGAAATGATGACTTTTTGCCATGCATCCCTTGAGGATTCTCCGGCTACTCCCACCGAATTTTTATCATTTCCAGTTATTACAGACAATTTTTCGCAGAAAAATCGTGTATACATGATTCTTTTTGTGGATTATAACCTAAGGCTATGATAAGATAGGGATAGTGGCATGATTCCGCGGCACGAGCATCTTGTGCGGGCAGCGCGAACATGCGGCGGAGCATCCCCCGTAACCATATAATAGAGAGGGGAGCACGCAAGAAACAGAACGGTAATGCGATCATGAAACTGTATGGAGGTAACGCTCGATGGAGTTTAGACAACTGGAATATTTTTGTACCATTAGTGAGCTGGAGAACTTTACGCGCACGGCGGAAGTCCTGCACGTCTCGCAGCCCTCGGTCACGAAGGCCATCAAGGCGCTCGAGGCGGAGCTCGGGCTCACGCTCATCGACAGGAGTCAGAAGCACGTGACGCTGACGGCAGAGGGAAGGGCCTTCCTCATCCACGCCCAGCGCATCATGCAGGATGCCGAAGCGGCCAAACAGGATATGCTGCGCTTTCGCACCGATACCCGCGGGACGGTGCATTTTGGCGTGCCGCCGATGGTCGAGGCGTATCTTTTCCCGGATTTCTTCACGAAATTCCATCAGGCGTTCCCCGACATCAATCTCGACGTGCAGGAGTACAGCGATTCCGATGAGATCCGCGAGCGCGCAGAGCTCGGGGAACTCGACTTCGGCATCGTGCTCGGCGGCGAGGAGGAGCACGGCACGAATGAGCTTTTGATCCTCGAGGACAACATGAGCCTTTGCCTGCATCCGCATCATCGGCTGGCCGCCTGTGATACGGTGGATTTCCACGAGCTGCGCGACGAGCACTTCATCCTGCAGCAGCCACGCACGTATCAGAACCGCGAGGTGACGGCGCGCTGCAATCAGGCGGGGTTCACGCCGGACGTCGTGCTCTGCACGTCGCAGCTCAAGACCATCAAGCAGCTCGTCGCGAACAACATGGGCATCTCGATCCTGCCGGATTTCGTCACGCGCAGCGACGTGAATTTCCTGCGCAAGCCGCTGAATCCGCCGATCCATGCACGCGTGTCCCTGTACTGGAGCGGGCACAAGGTCTTTTCCATCATCGACAAGCGGTTCCGGGATTTCATGGAGTCGTATCGTGAGAACCCCTATGTGCAGGCCGCTCATGCATGAGAGCCGATACAATTGAACGAGAAGCAGACAGGCAGGTGTAGAAGGATTGCAGTTGAAACGTCTTGAGGCATATGGGTTCAAGTCCTTTGCCGATAAGATTTCCATCGAATTTGACCAGGGCATCACGGCCATCGTCGGGCCAAACGGCAGCGGCAAGAGCAATATCACCGATGCCATCCGCTGGGTGCTCGGCGAGCAGAATATCCGCAATCTGCGCGGCACAAGATCGGAAGACATCATCTTCGCTGGCTCGGCCTCCAGGAGACCACTCAACATCGCGGAGGTTTCGCTCGTCTTTGACAATGACGGCACCTTGCCGGTGGATTTCCGCGAGGTCGTCGTGACGCGCCGGCTCTACCGCAGCGGCGAGAGCGAATACTTCATCAACAGGAGCCGCTGCCGCCTCAAGGATATCTATGAACTTTTCGCCGATACGGGTATTGGCCATGACGGCATGAGCATCATCGGGCAGAACCGCATGGAGGATATCCTGAACAGCCGCCCCGAGGAGCGGCGTGCGTATTTTGAGGAGGCTGCAGGCATCACGAAATACCGCAACCGCAAGCGCGAGACATTGCGCAAGCTCACCGACACGGAGGGCAATCTCGTGCGCGTACAGGATATCGTCCATGAGATCGAGAATCAGCTCGAGCCCATGGCGCGCCATGCGGAAAAGACGCGCGCCTACAATGCGCTCTCGGCTGATTACAAGCGCTGTCAGCTCACGCAGCTCTCGCGCCGCTATGCCAAGGAGGCGGCGCATCGGGCAGACAATGAGCAGAAGCTCCAAAAGGCGCGCGACGAGGCCGTGGCGGCCAAGACGGCCATCCAGCAGGCAGAGGCCCGGCAGGAGGCCGTAGGCAAGGCCATCCTCGACCTCGAGCAGGCGATGAAGACGAGCGCCGAGAAGAATGAGGCCCTGCGCCAGCGGCTCGAGACGGCGCGCCGTGAGATGGCGGCGCTTGAAGAACGCCAGGAGCAGAGCGGTGCCGCGAAGGAACGACTCGCCAAACGGCGCGAGGAGCTCACGCGGGCACTCGCGTCTTCGGTCGGTGAGATCGGCCGCCTGACGGCCGAAGCCTCGGACCAGGAGCAGGCCCTGAAGGCGGCCGAGGCGGCTCTCGGCGAGCGCAAGGCGCAGCAGGGCGAGCTCGGGGCACTCCTGAAAACGTACAAGGAAGCGGCGGCCAAGACCCTCGCGCGCAAGGAAGCCTGCCAACAGGAGCTTGCGAAAGAGACGCAGGCCCTCGCCGTGCTCGAGCGCGACATCGAGAATGGCGAGAACGGGCAGGCCGAGCGGCAGGAGGCCCTCAAGCAGGCAAAGGCCCAGCAGATGGCACTGAGCGCCCAGCAGGAAATGCTCAGCGCGCGTCAGCAGCAGGCAAATGAAGAACTGCAGCAGGCCGTCCGGGCCCAGCAGCAGGCGCGCCATGAGCAGCAGGATGCGCAGGAAGCGCTCGCCAGGCGCCGCGATGCACTCGCGGACCTGCGGCAGAAGCTTGCGACGGCTCGGGAAAAAGTCGATTTCCTGAAGCACATGCAGGAGGAATACGAAGGCTTCGGCAAGGGCCCGAAGGCCGTGCTGCGCGCCAGGGAGCCGTGGCATCAGGGAGTGAATGGCGCCGTGGCCGAGCTCATCGAGATCCCGCAGGACTACGTGACGGCCATCGAGGTGGCGCTTGGCGGCAACCAGCAGAACATCGTCACGGAGGATACGGACACCGCAAAAGAGGCCATTGCCTACCTTAAGCGCAGGCATCTCGGACGCGTGACGTTCCTGCCGCTCTCGACGCTCATCGTGCCGTATCCGAATGAGCACGAGCGCAGGGCCGAGGGCAGGGAAGGCGTCATCGGCTGGGCCCATGAGCTCGTCACGGTCGACGCACACTGCCGGAAGGCCGTGGATTTCCTGCTCGCGCGCATCCTCGTCGTCGATACGCTCGACCATGCGCTCGCGCTGGCGAAGGAATTCAAATACCGGCTGCGCATCGTGACGCTCACGGGCGAATTCCTCGCGCCGGGCGGCTCACTTTCAGGCGGCGGCCGTCAGGGCAGGGAAGCGAGCTTCCTGAACCGCGGCGGCGAGATCGAGGCCCTGCGTGCCTCCATCGCCGCATGGCAGGAACAGGAAGGAACTGAGCAGCAGGCGTCAGAAGAAGCCGCGCAGAAGGCCAAGGAAGCGGCCGCTGCACAGCAGGCGGCCATGGAGCGCGTACAGCAGGCGAGCGAGCAGCGCGCCGAACTGCGGGCGGAGGACCGCCGCCTCCGGGAAGCACAGGAAGCCAAGGCCCAGGAGGTCGCCGCGCGCGCGAAAGCCGCGCAGGAATACGAGGCGTCGTTTGCGGCCAATGCAAACCGGCGCGTGCTGCAGCTGCGCAAGGTCAAGGAGCTCCAGCAGGCCCTGGAGACGGCGTGCAGGATTGCGGACGAAGCCCGTCTCGACCTCGAGGATGCCATGCAGGACGCCGACGACCTCGCTGCCGTGCTGCAGGATCAGGAGCTCAAGCGGACGGTGCTCGAACAGGAGCTCATGCGCCGCCGCGAGCACATCGCCCTCTGCCGCCAGGAAAAGCAGCGCGGCGAGCAGGCCCTGAAGGAAAGTGAACAGGAAGAACGCGATCTGCTCGAGGGACTCGCCGCGAGCCTCAAGCGCCTCAATCAGCTCCAGCAGGAAGCCGCCTCGTGGCAGGATCACTTCGATGCCGGACAGGAGGAGCAGCGGAGCTTCTACGAGCAGCGCATGGAGAAGATGGCCGTCGCGCAGGAAGCCGACCGGAAGACGCGCGCGGCCAATCAGCAGCTTGGCAAGGTCCAGAACGAGCTGCATCAGCTCGAACTGACGGGCGCCAAGGCCGAGATGGCCATCGAGGAAACGCAGCAGGCCATCCTGAAGAACTTCGGCCTTACCCCCGAGCGCGCGGCCGAGGAGGCCTACGACTGGGAGCCCGCGCGGCTGCGCCAGACGATGAAGGAACTCGCCGCGAAGATCGAGGCACTTGGCCCCGTCAACCCGAACGCACTCGAGGAATACGAAGCCCTGCAGAAGCGGCATGACTTCATGCAGAAGCAGGCCGGCGACCTCGTGGAAGCCAAGGACAACCTCATGCACATCATCGCGGAGATGGACGAAGCGATGACGCAGCAGTTCCGCGAGGCTTTTGCCGCCATCCAGTCGTACTTCGGGGAAATCTTCGTGCGGCTCTTCGGCGGCGGCCAGGCGGAGCTGCGCATGCTCGACGAGCACGATGTGCTGAACACGGGCATCGACATCCTCGTGACGCTGCCACAGAAGAAACGCCAGAGCCTCGCGGCTCTATCGGGCGGCGAACGTGCCCTCACGGTCATCGCCCTGCTCTTTGCCTTCCTGCGCTACCGGCCTTCGCCCTTCTCGGTGCTCGACGAGATAGACGCGCCGCTCGACGAAGCCAATGTCGTGCGCTTCGGCCGCTTCCTGCGCGAATTCGCGGCCAAGACGCAGTTCATCGTCGTCACGCACCGCAAGGGCACGATGGAAGCCGTCGACACGATGTACGGCGTGACCGTGGAGGACGCCGGCGTCTCGCGCCTGCTCTCCGTCAAGCTTGACGAGATTGAAGGCCAGCTCGACGCCTGATCCATCTTGCCGCACAGGCTGTGCCCGCCGTTTTGACAAAAGGCGGGCACTCATTCTATAATGAAAGAATAATCTTGCGGCAATCAGCCGCATGCCCGATAAATCGATAGAGAGAAGTGACGAAATGGGATTTTTTGACAAACTCAAGAAGGGCCTCAACAAGACCCGCGAAAACCTGACGAATAAGATTGAGAAAATCATCATCGGCTATGCCGATATCGACGATGACCTCCTCGACGAGCTCGAGGAAACGCTCATCATGGCCGACGTCGGCGTCCAGACGACCGACAAGCTCATGACGGCCGTCCGCAAGGGCATCAAGAAGAAGGAAATCAACACGCCGGAAGACCTCAAGCCCTTCCTGCAGAAACAGATCGTCGAGATCCTGACAAAGGGCGAGGAGATGGACACGACGCGCGTGGCCGAGAATGGCCCGACAGTCCTGCTCGTCATCGGCGTCAATGGTGCGGGCAAGACGACGACCATCGGCAAGCTCGCCGCCTACTACAAGGGCCAGGGCAAATCCGTGCTGCTCGCCGCGGCCGACACCTTCCGCGCCGCCGCCATCGATCAGCTCGAAGTCTGGGGCGAGCGCACAGGGGTGCCGGTCATCAAGCATGAGGAAGGTTCCGACCCCGCGGCCGTGGCCTTTGACGCCGTCAAGGCCGCCGTCGCGCGCAATGTCGACATCCTCATCATCGACACGGCCGGCCGCCTGCAGACGAAATCGAACCTCATGCAGGAGCTCGAGAAGATCAACCGCGTCATCGGCCGCGAAATCCCCGGTGCGCCGCATGAGACGCTGCTCGTGCTCGACGCGACGACCGGCCAGAACGCCATCAGCCAGGCCGAACTTTTCACGAAAGCCGCGCCCATCACGGGCGTCGTGCTCACAAAGCTCGACGGCACGGCCAAGGGCGGCGTCGTCATCGGCATCAAGAGCCAGCTCCAGATGCCCGTCAAATGGATCGGCGTCGGTGAAGGCGTCGAGGACCTGCGCCCCTTCAACGCCGAAGACTTCGCCAAAGCCCTGTTCCAGTCCTGATTCACGGAAGTGGGGAGGAATTTATCATGAAAAAATTGTTTGTGCTGCTGATGGCAGCCGTGTTCCTGCTCGGTGCCGCACCCGTGACGCAGGCTGCGGGACTCAACGAACTCACCGAGACGAAGGTGCAGCTGGAGGACAATCTCACGGTGGACGATTTTGCCGCGGCCTACAACAAGATCTGTGCTTATCCGCTGGCCGGCGAAATCACGAAGCGCCTGCAGGGGAATTACGTTTCCTACTTCGGCGGCATCGATGACAGCACGGTCCTCATCATCAACGCCAATCAGGCCGGGAAACTCTCCAATCTCGTCATCGCGCATCACGGCGCCATCGACAGCGCCGAACAGGAAAAGCTCCGCGTCATCTTCGATTCGACGCTGACGGCCCTCGGCCTGAAAGCCGATGAAAACAATCTGTTTTTTGCCAATCAGGCCTTCGACCGCCTGAGCGTCATGAACGACACCCTGCTCGCAGCCCGTCTGCCGCGCGAAGAAACACAGCGCACCTGGACCTTCCTCAAGGCTGTGAACCCCGAGAAGCAGGTCACGACCATCCTGATCGAAGCTGTCGTGGACAACAAGTGATTCTCAAACGCCATACAACGATCATCAACCCCTTTTCCATCAGTAGCGTAAGCTTCCCCTTTGGGGGAAGTGGCCCGCAGGGCCGATAGGGGAGGCAGCCGATAAGAAAACGAGCCATTTCCAACCCGGACGGGAGGAAATGGCTCGTTTGGTGTTTGTTGCCAGTTGGCAGAAAACCTTGCTTATTTCTTTTTCGGATAGACACCGATCGTCCATTCGTTCAGGAGCGGCAGCCTCTCGCCAAGGTGGCGGCAGAGGACGGCGGCTGTCATCGAGAGCCCGAGAATCACGCAATAGAACGCGAGGGAAACGGGCGCTGTCATGATGCGGCCGGCATGCTGCAGCGCGAGCGCCGCATACGTGATGAAGAACGGATGCACGAGGTACGCGAAGTAGGAATGGCGTCCGAGCTGATGCAGCATGGAGTTCAGCCACTCAGGATACCGCTGGTACGTGAAGATCGTGAAGAAGAACAGCGACGCGGCAATCGTGTAGAAGATGCCGGCCGGGCTCAGCTGATGGGCCGTGTTGATGGCCTCGAGAGCCGTGTAGCCGTCCACGTAGAGCAGCTTGTAATAGAAGGCCAGCAGCCAGGCAAGCGACGCCCAGAAGAAGAGCGTGATGCCCGTCCGATGCTTCTGCATGAACACCTGGAACTCCTTGATGTGCACGGCCAGATACCCGCCGAGCACGAAGATGAAGACGTAGTGGAACACCCAGTAATTCAGCCGGTACATGAGGAACGGCTTGAGTACGGAGTGGTCCGGCAGCCCGTAGACGAAGACGTTGAAGGACACCGAGAAGCTCGACCAGTAGTCAAAGGCAATCTGCACGGCCAGCAGCAGGAGCAGGCTGATTTTGCCCGCGCGGCGGACCATGTAGATCCAGATCGGCATGGCCAGGTAGAACCAGATCAGGATGACCAGGAAGTAGAGCTGGTATTTCGCATTGCCGAAGAACAGGATGGTCAGGAGGTGCAGCGGGTCCGGAAAGCCCACCTTGTAGAGGATCCCGTCGTGGAGCAGGTAAAAGAGCGACCAGACGAGATAGGGGACGAGCACGGTCTTGAACCGCCGTTTCAGGAAGGACCGGTAGTCAAACGGCACCGTCGTGTCAAGGTTGTAAAAGAGGCCGAAGGCCGAGATGAAGAAAAAGATCGGCACGCTGAAGCGCGAGGCTACCTCAAAAAGGGCGATCAGGTGGATATTCGCGGATGTGTTCATGATGTACTGCGACCCGACGTGGATAGCGATGACGCCCATCATGGAGATGCCGCGGATGTACTCGATGGCCGCGAGGCGCGGCTTGCGCTTGTGAGGGACGGGCTGCGTGGATGCTTGCTCTTGCATGAAAAACGAGGACTCCTTACTTCATTGGGATAGGGAAAGGGCAGAAGGTGGAGGTGGATTTTGTCTGCTTCGCTGATTCAGTCGCTGAGGATGAAATCGACGTGGACCGTCGCCGTCATCGAGAGGCTGCCCGGTGCGATCGGCGTGGCGCTGTCCTTGGCGGCTGCGAGCAGCATGTTGCCGTTGAAGCGGCGCGTCTCAAGGTAACCGGTGTTTTCCGAAACGCTCTGGATGCCGACAATGCGCTTGCCGAGGCCCTTGGCGATGACGTCAGCCTTGTCGCGGGCATCCTGCACGGCATTCAGCAGGGCTTCCTTGCGCACGGCGCGCGTATCGCTGGCGGAGAAATCGAGCGAGCTGATCTCATTGGCACCGTGGTTCAGTGCGGCGTCGATGACCTTGCCCGTCAGCTTGATGTCGCGGACGACGACAACGACGGAGTTGTTGACCGTGTAGCCCGTGATCTCATTCTGATGGTTCTTTTCCGTGCTGTAGTTCGGATAGAACGAGTAATTGCGCGTCTGGATGTCCTTCTCGGCGATGCCGAGGCCTTCGACGGCATTCTGGATCTGCGCCGCTACCCAGGCATTGTCGTTCTGAGCTTTGGCCGCATCATCCGCGCGCGTCGTCACGCCAATCGTGACCGTTGCCATATCCGGCGTCGCCGTGCCCTGGCCTTGGCCTTCGACCGAGAGCGTCGGAGCTGCCGGCGCATCCTTCTGGGCGGCAAAGGCCGTCGAGATGCTCAGCAGGAAGACCGCCAGGAACACGAAGAAGAAACGTTTTGTCATTTTCATAGTATGACCTCCATCCAAATAAATTTGAGACGATTTCATTCTAACACAATTCGCAGGGCCGTGCATGAATTTATCCGGGAAGCGATGCATCCCGGGCTTTTGAGTTTTTTCAAAAATTAGCAGGATTCCGGCAGGGCAGGGGAGAAATAATAAAGCAAACTTCATAATGTCAAGATGTCAACATTGCAAAGACGTGTGGTCATGGTGCCGCGGGTCATGCCAATAGAGATACGAGTGACAGAGTAGAAACTAGATGGGAGATGCTTCATCATGATGGCTTTGAATTTCCAGGCAGCAAAACACAAGAAGATGCTCATGGAGCGCACGAAGAACTGCACGGTCCGCCTCGGCGACGTCAGCTCTCAGTTCCCCGAGAATTCCATCGTATGGATTACGACGGGTGCCAAGGGCGAGCCCAAGCACAAGCTCTACACGGCATTCCTCGACAAGGTGCGCGTCAAGACGATGGGCACGCTGACGAGCGCCGACCTCGGCCACCAGAACCCCGAGATCAATTCGCGCGAGGAGCTCATTGCTGACTTCGAACGCATCTACAAGCGCCGCATCCTCATGGAGGATACGGTCACGGTCATCTACTTCAGTGAGGTACATGACGATCTTTAAGACAGGAAAAACGATGGATTGCCTTGAGCAGTTTTGACCATTGTTTTGTGATTTTGGAGAGCCTTGCATTTTTATGCGGGGCTCTCTTTTTTATAGCGTTTTTCTAATCTTGAGCTTCTACAATATTCTTCAATTCTCTGTTTGGCTGCGGTACGGCTGTTTGACTGCATCGCTTGATCTTGCAAGGAGTGTGAAGCTTATGTCCATGTCTTTGGCTGATGTTGTCGCGACCATCCAGCACGGCGGGCCGCGGCTGACAGCCGCCATCTTTTTTGTCGCACTGGTGCTCGGCATTGTTGTGCTGCACTATGTATTCCGCGGGCTCGTCCATATCCTGAGCCGCTACACGAAGATCCCTGTCCATATCCTCCGGCATGTCGTGCGCTTCATGCCGTTCATGACGGGCATGTCGTCGATGAGGCCGTGCTCAAGCATCAGTTCATCAAGGCCATCTATCAGGCGTATCAGGATAACGGCATTCACTTGCTGGAACGCACCGCCTGAAATCCGCGGGGACGATTTACATCGAGCCGGCACGCGGCTGCAGACAGGCACCCCCTTCAGTCAGCTGCGCTGACAGCTTCCCCAAAGGGGACGCCCAGGCACTCTTCTCACAGAAGGCGAAGCGGAAGGAGGACCGCGCAGCGGTGGATGACAGCAAAAAAAGACCTGCCGGTTGGCAGGTCTTTTATCTTGGCTACGAAAGCGCGAAGGCTCAGAAGAACAGGATGAGCGTCACGGCGATGTTGACGACCGTGGCAGCCAGGATCGGGATGAACGTGCGCTTGGCAAGGTCCATCGGCGAGAGGCTGGCAGCGCCGGCGACGACGATGACGACAGCGGCGATTGGCGAGAGCGAACGCGCGAGGTTCGAGACGAAGTTCATCGGCAGGATCAGGAGGACTGGCGAGATGCCCGAGAGGGCGGCGACTTTTGGTGCCAGCGGTACGAAGGCGAAGAACGTCGCGTTGCCGGAACCCGTGATGAGCGTGGCGGCGATGATGATGGAAACGAAGACGAACATCATGCCGATGCCGCCGAAGCCGGCGTCCTGTGCGCCCTTGATGAGCGTATCGATGGCGCCGAGAGAGATGAGGCCTTTCGAGAACGTTTCAGCAGCGACGATCAGCGTGACGACCGTGGCCATTTGCAGGCCCATGCCGTTCCAGAAGGAGCCGATGTCGATGCAGGTTTTCTTGCCATCGCGATGGCGGATGAATTCGATGAGCATCGTCAGGAAGATCGAGACGAGCGTGGCGAGGCTGATATCCATCTTGATGCCGAGGTCAACGAGGCCGAAGAACAGGACGAAAATCAGTGGCAGCGTCGGCAGCAGTGCGTAGAAGGCCGGGACCTTCGGGGATTCCTGAGCGGCGAGCTGGTCGTCCGTCATCTTGGCGGATACGTCCTTGCCGGCCATCTCATCTGGATTCTTGGCATCAAACCAGCGCTGTACGAAGAAGTGGGCGATGGCCAGCGTCAGGACCGTGGCGATGCCGACCGGCACCTGATACTGTACGAAGTAAGGAACGATTTCCATGCCGCAGAGTTCCGCGGCGAAGATGCTGTCGGCACCAGCCGGACCCCAGCCCGGAGCCGACGCCGTGGCGATGACGGCGCAGGCCGCGATACGGCTGACACCGAGGCGCACGAGCACCGGATACATGGTGACCATGAGCAAGAGGCCGAAGCCCGAAGCCGAGCTGATGAACATCGCGAGGACGTTGCTGAGGATGGACGTCAGCGCGAGCACGATGTAGGGGTGACCGAGCTTCTGCAGCGGCTTGATGGCGATGCGTACGAGGGCCGTACTCGCGCCAATCTTATCCATGTACTTGGAGAAGCCGCCAATCAGCATGATGATCATGCCGAGCTTGGCGGCGCGGCTGCTGAAGGCCATGCTGATGGACTGGATGATGTCGAGCCACGGCGAACCCGTGCTGCTCTTGGCCGGCAGGATCTCACCGAGCCCGAAGACGAGCGTCAGCACCATCATGACGATGCCGGCCGTGAAGAGGATTGGCTGGGCCGGGTACTTTTTGAGTACGTACCGTGCGACCCAGACGACGACCACGATTGCGATCAGTAAACCTAACATATGAGGACCTCCTTAAAGTAAGATTAAGTTTTTCTGCTTTGATTAATTCTGTGCATGAAATCATAAATCCTGTTTACATCGTTACAAAATTAGATAAATATTTTTGATACGATATGCGCAACTTGAGGATGCTTGCACACACCGAAAAGGGAAATTTCATACGTTTTGCGTATCATGAGCGATAACGAAGAAGCCTTTCTATTTTTCATCTTCTTTTGTTACAATAAATACATGATAAAGAAACAGACGTGTGAGGAATATGTATCATGAAGAAAATAAAGGACAAAGACGATAAAAAAATATATAACGAGAATAGAAAAAAGAATGAACCGGAAGGGGGCCTCATGCGCATGAACCGCCGTCGCTTCCTGCAGGGGACGGCAGCCGCCGGCGTGCTGCTGGCCGGCGGTGCGTTCCTGACGAGGCAGAGCTGGTGGCATTCGGTGATGCACAAGGCGCAGGCCGTATCGGGCGGGCTCGATGTCAGCGCGCTGCGCCAGATGATGACGAAGGACCCGGCGACGAGCCGCCGCATCATGTGGGAGTCGGCCGAGGTGCTCGCCTCGCCTGCCGTTGAGTACCGGCAGAAGGGGGCCGCCGCAGGCGAAAAGCAGGCAGCCGTGGATGAATCGTTCACCGATGACGAGGTCACGCGCCATCAGTACGCGGCGGCCATCGAGGGACTGACGCCCGGCACCTCCTACGAATACCGCGTGGTAAGCGGTGACCGCGCCGGCAGCTGGCAGCCCCTGCAGACGCCGAAAGAAGATGGCTCGTTTCTCGCGCTGATCTTCCCGGACTCTCAGTCCAACGGCTACAGCGACTGGCACCACCTCGTCAGCGGCGCGGCCGAGCGCAACAAGTCGGCCGATTTCTTCATCAATATGGGCGACCTCGTCGACAACGGTGAGGACCATACGCAGTGGGAAGCCTGGTTCGACGCCGTGCAGGAACTCAGCGAGCGCGTGCCGCTTGCACCGCTCATGGGCAACCACGAGACGTACGACCTCAAGTGGCAGGTGCGCCTGCCCGAGGCCTATCTCCATTATTTCGATGTGCCGGCAAACGGCAGCGCACAGTTCGAGAAATACTATTACTCGTTCGATTACGGTCTCGCGCATTTCATGGTCATCAACACGCAGTGGGACGAGACAGAAGAGTTTCGCCCCGGCCTCCTGGACGAACAGCTGGCATGGCTGCGCCGCGATGCCGCCGCTTCGCAGAAGCCATGGAAGATTGCGCTGCTGCACAAGGATGTGCTGCAGTACCGCATCAAGAACCGTCCCGAGCGTCAGGAGGGCATCAGCGATGTCGGCGAAGCCTTCATGCCGCTTTTCGACGAGCTCGGCATTGACGCCGTTTTCACGGCTCACCTGCACACATATCGCGACCGCGGACGTCTCTACCACATGCGGCCGGCGGACAAGGGGCCGCTCTACATCCTGACGGGCGTGGCGGGCAACGTGCGCTACCCGGATCTCTGGGTCGATCACGCCTTCGACAAGGTTGTCGCGCCGCAGCCGGAAACGGACAATTATCTGACGCTGGCCGTGACGCCTGCGGAACTCACCGTCTGCTGCTACCTGCCAGACGGCACGGAGATCGACCGCACCTCCATCCGCAAAGCGTGAACCGCTTCTAATCCATATTTTCAATAAAAAAACAGGACGCCTTGCCGCAAGCATGCCTTGCTGCCAGAACGTCCTGCTTCTTTTTTATTCATTTCTTTTACCAGATGCCCAGGAATTTCCACCAGATGCTTCCGAGGCCAATCCAGATGGTGAAGTTGATGACTGAGCAGAGAAAGCCAATGCGCCACCAGTCTCGCTGCGTCACGAAGCCGGCGCCGAAGTAGATTGGCGCGGCTCCTGTCGCGTAATGGGTGAGCCCGGCCATGAGATTGGAGAGTACCGCAAGGCCGATGGCGGCCAGGTAAACGGGCGCACCGGCAGCCACGGCCACGGCGAGAAAGGCCGCATACATGCCCGTCACGTGACCGGACAGGCTGGCGAAGGCATAGTGGCTGTAGAGGTAGACGAGGAAGAGAATCGCGAGCGTCAGCGACCAGGAAACGCCGTCGAGTGCGCCCGTGACGGATTCGGCAAACCAGGGAATGAAGCCGATTTTATTCAATGCACTGGCGAGGCCGACAATGCCGCCCATCCACATCATGCCGTCCCAGGCGCCTTTCTCAGTCAGGACATCCTGCCAGTTCAGGACGTTCGTCATCAGCATGACCGTGACGCCCAGCAGCGCGGCGATCGTCGCATTGATATGCGTATACTGCGAAGTGCTCCAGAGCGCAAGGGCACCGAGAAAGATACAGGTGATGATTTTCTCATCGCGTGACATCGGCCCCATGGCCTGCAATTTTTGGCGGGCCAGTGACTGTGCCTGCGGTGTTGCCTTGATTTCCGGCGGATAGAAATGATAGAGGAACAGGGGAATCACGATCATCGAGAGGATGACGGGCACGATGCAGGCTGTTGCCCAGAAGCTCCAGCTAAGCGTGATACCGGCCGTGTCCTGCGCGAGCTGTGCCATAAGGGGATTCGGCGCACAGCTCGTCAGGAAGGCTGCGGCAATCGGCGCATCGGCCTGGAACGAGACGACCATGAGGAAGGCGCCGATCTTGCGGGCCGTTGCACCGGGCTCCGAGCCAAAGGCCGAGGCCAGGCTCCGCACGATGGGGAAGAGGATGCCGCCGGAACGGGCCGTGTTGGACGGCGTTGCCGGGCTGATGATGAAGTCGCTGAGCACCAGCGTATAACTGAGCTTCAGGCTGCTGCTGCCGAACAGGCGGATGAGCTGATAGGCGATGCGGCGGCCGAGCCCCGTCTTGATGAAGCCCTTGGCGAACAGGAAGGCGCTGACAATCAGCCAGATGGTCGTATTGCTGTAGCCGGCCAGTGCCTCTGCAGGCTTGATGGTGTTGGTCAGTGCTGCCAGCGTGATGCCGGCCAGTGCCACAGCACCAAGCGGCATGGGCTGCAGGATGAAACCGAGGATGACGGCGGCAAAAATGGCAAAGAGGTGCCAGGCCGCCGCGCTGAGTCCTTCCGGCACCGGCAGCAGCCAGAGCAGGATCAGCACTCCGAACGTCAAGAATCCGCGTTGTAATCGGCTCATATTCGTTTCCTCCCTAAAATCAAATCGAAGCATACCAATATATACAGGATGAATCGTCACAATATTGACGCTTTGCTCAATTAGCATTATAAAAGGCTTTGCATCATAAGTCGAATACTTAATATATTATGATATTCATAGCTGTTATCCTATACTGAGCGGCTGCATGAAGCGGTTGAAAGCAGTTTGGTCTTAGTGATATAATATTCATCTATGGACGATGTGAACCGATACAGGCGGATGCAGATGGCCGTAGGATTGAAAAAAGAGGATGGTGAAATGCCATGAAGGATGAGACGAGGGATCGTGTCGAAGCGGATATCAAGGACTGGGCCTATCTCAGGGAACTGCCGGATACCTGGCATGGCTTCGCGCTGCAGCGGCTCGCGCTCGTCGCGGGCGACTGCTACGACATCTATCGCTATGAGAACCAGGACCTGCACAAGAGCGTGACGGCGTATTTCCACGAGGAAACGCACGAGTACAAGCTGCGCGTCAAGATTGGCCTCATCGAATTCTGCCGCATCGAATTCATCACGGCGAAATTCGACGTGTTCGAAGCGCTGCTGCGCGCACAGTTCGAAACGGTGCTGGCAGGTCTCGCGCAGTTCGATCCCGCGAGCATCGGAAGCATCGTCCGCGACAAGAAGATCATGACCTGGGAGGCCGCGAAGGAACTGCCGGAGACGCTCGAGGGCTTCACGCTCTACATCCGTCCGGCGGAGCCCGTCAAGATCAACAACGGCTCCTACATCGTCATCGATTACGTCGACTTCGCGCTCGAGAGCAGCGTCACGGTCTACTACAACATCTACCGCGACGAGTTCTTCAGCGAGGCGCGCATCTGGAACATCCCCGACGTCAACTACGACTTCGATTCGGGGACGTTGTCGGAGCTTGAAGAACGCCTGCAGACGTATCTCGTGCCGCGCCTGAAGGAAGTGCGCACGCGCGCGGAAGAAGAAGTCGCCGCGCGCAGGAAGAAGGCAGAAGCGAAGCAGCAGAATGAAGAAGCGGAGGAACATCCATCGTGATTGTGATTGAAAAAGCCATTTTGCACATCCTCGATTTCAATTCGGGCATGACGGTGTATTCCGATGTCGAGCTTGAGCCGACGGACAGCATCCAGACTTTCCTGCTCAAGCATCTCGAGCGATCGTGGGGCAGCCAGGATGCCAAGCCCGGTACCTTTTATGAGGACAGTGCGTTCAAGAAGCAGCTCGCTGCATACGTCGGCGGGGAGCTTTCATTCGTCGATTTCTCCAAACAGATCGGCAAGACGCTCGAGGATGCCTACGTCCATGCGGAGGAGATGGTGTCGGCTGATGTCATCGTGGCCGATGTGCGCATCGACGATGTTCGCCAGCTCGTCGTCTTCAAGAGCAACAGCCATATCGGCTACACGCATCAGGTGACGCAGACAGAGGGCGGCATCCGCAATGAGATCATCAACCATTATTCCATCATGCCGAATCTGACGCAGAAGATCGACGAATTCGCCTTCATCCAGCCCGAGACGGGGGCTCTCCTCGTGCAGGCCAAGAAGTACACGATCGACGGCAATGCCATTTTCGTGCTGCCCGAGATCCTGCTCGAATGCACGCTGACGCCCTCGCCGAAGGAAGCGATGAAGAACCTCAGCAAGACGGCGGCCAAAGTGGCCGAGGCCTACGGGCAGGACGCCGTCGCCGTCGAGGCTGCCGTCAAGAATTACGTGACGGAGAACATGCAGGCAAGCGACGAGCTCGACCTCGCGGCCGCAGGCGGGGAGATTTTCCCCGAGAATCCGGCCATGCAGAAGGATTTTGATGATGCCATCCGCGACGCCGGCTTCACGGAGCCCGTCAAGATGGATCAGGAGGCGACGCTCAAGAAGGTCAGCCGCCACAAGCTGCGGACGGATACGGGCATCGATCTCTCAATCCCGACGGATTACTTCGACAACACGGAGTTCGTGGAGTTCCACAACAATGAGGACGGCACGCTCTCCATTACGCTCAAGCATATCTCGAATATCGTCAACCGCAATTAACTGTAATGAACCGCAATGAACGGCAAGAAAGCAAATGTTGTCATTCCGCAACGGATGGAGGTGTACGATGACAATCATCCATGGCAATACCGGCAATCTCAAGGCGTTTGTCCGTGAGAAACTGCAGCATCTCTATGAGCTGACGGTGCCGATGGGGCAGATTTCCACGCATGAGCTCAACGAGGCGATGCTCGAGATCACGGATATCCTCGGGCGCGAAGTCGCCGTCTACCTCACGCGCCAGGGCCGCGTCGAGAAGGTGTCTGTCGGCGATACGAATACGGTCGATCTGCCGTCCTTTGACGTGCGCTCGGAGCGCCGGCTGGCAGGTGTCCGCTGCATCCACACGCATCCGAGCGGCGATACGCGCCTGAGTGATCCTGACCTTTCCTCGCTGCGGCGGCTGCGCTTCGACTGCATGGCCGCCATTGGCCGCTGCCGCGGCGAGATCGTCGCGTCGCTGGGCTTCTTCTCGGGTGAGCAGGATGAAGCCGGGACGGAGGCCATCACGCAGGCCGGGCCCATGAAGGAGCAGCTGCTGCACCGCGTCAATCTGACGTATCTCATCACGACGATCAACAAGAAACTCAGCGCTGCGCGCACGAAGGCGACGGCGGATGAGGAGGAGCGCGCGATCCTCGCCGGCGTCGAGCGGCCCGGCAATGTCTTTGACAGCGAGACGTCGATGGCGGAGCTGCGGCGCCTTGCCGACACGGCCGGTGCCGTCGTCGTTGGCTCGTTCGTCCAGCGCAAGGAGCGGCCCGATGCGGCCTTCTTCCTCGGCAAGGGCAAGGTGACGGAAATCGCCATGGAGGTGCAGAACCTCGATGCAACGCTCCTCATCCTCGACGATGAGCTGACGCCGTCGCAGCAGCACAATCTCGAGCAGGTCCTCGGCATCAAGGTCATCGACCGCACGGCCCTGATCCTCGATATCTTTGCGCAGCGCGCCCGCACGAAGGAAGGCAAGCTGCAGGTTGAGCTCGCGCAGCTCAAGTACAATCTGCCGCGCCTCGGCGGCCAGGGCCTCGTGCTCTCGCGCCAGGGCGGCGGCATCGGCACGCGCGGCCCCGGCGAGACGAAGCTCGAGGTGGACCGCCGCCGCATCTACGGCCGCATCCACGACCTCGAGCATCAGATCGAGGCCATCAAGAAGAACCGTGACCTGCACCGCCGGCGCCGCAAGGCCGCGCGCATCCCGCTCGTGGCCCTCGTCGGCTACACGAATGCCGGCAAATCGACGCTCCTCAACAAGCTGACCGGCGCGAACGCGTTTGCCGAGGACAAGCTCTTCGCGACGCTCGACCCGACGACGCGCCATCTCGTGCTGCCCGAGAAGCAGGAGATCCTGCTGACGGATACGGTCGGCTTCATCCAGAAGCTGCCGCACACGCTTGTCAAGGCCTTCCGCGCAACGCTTGAGGAGGTGCAGGAAGCTGATTTGCTGCTGCATGTCGTCGACTGCAGCAACGAGCATTACGAGGAGCAGATCGAGGCCGTCGTCACCGTGCTCAAGGAGCTCGAGGCGGAAGGCAAGCCCACGCTCTACGTCTTCAACAAGGTGGACGCGCTGCCTCCGGACGCCCCGCAGCGCCGCGCGATGCTCCATGACCGCGACGGCGTCTGTGTCTCGGCGCAGACTGGCGAGAACCTCGCACAACTGCTCGCGAAGATCGAGAGCTTCTTTGCGGAACGTCTGGCCCGCATGACGCTGCTCATCCCGTATGCGGCGGGCGAGGTCATCACGGAGCTCCATGAGCTCAAGGCCGTGGAGCAGACGGAGTACACGGGCGAGGGGACACTGCTTACGGTCAAGGTACCCGTGTCCATGAAGGACCGCTACCAGCCGTACCTGGTGCCGGCACCGTCCGCATGAAGCATGCAGGCGGGCAGAAAATCAAAATAAATAAATAAATAAACAGATTCGAGGGAATTTCATTGACATTTTCAAAACAGATCCTGGACCTCAAGCAGGAGGTCCTGCAGGAAGCCAAGCCGCTCTTCGCGCATATCGAGGATGTGGCGGAACAGAACACGCTGAAAGTCCTGGACGCCATGCGCGAATGCCGCGTCTCCGACGCCCATTTCAACACGACGACGGGCTATGCCTATGACGATATCGGCCGCGGCAAGCTCGAGGAACTCTATGCCAAGGTCTTTGGCGCCGAGCGTGCGCTCGTGCGCACGCAGTTTGTCTCGGGCACGCATGCGCTGGCCACGGTGCTCCTGGGCATCCTGCGCCCCGGCGATGAGCTCGTCTCGCTGACGGGCAAGCCGTACGACACAATGCAGACGGTTATCGGCTACGACAATCCGAGCCCTGGCTCGCTCAAGGAATTCGGCGTACTCTACAACGAACTGCCGATGATCGACGGCAGGGTCGACATGGCGGGCATCAAGAACGTCATCACGCCGAAGACGAAGATGGTCGAGATCCAGCGTTCGCGCGGCTACAGCATGCGCAATCCGCTCTCCATTGCGGATATCGAGGCCATCACGGCCGAAGTGCACCGCATCAAGCCGGACTGCATCTGCTTCGTCGACAACTGCTACGGTGAGTTCGTCGACTGCCAGGAACCGACGCAGGTGGGCGCCGACATCATGGCGGGCTCCCTCATAAAGAATCCGGGCGGCGGCATTGCGCCGACGGGTGGCTACATCGTTGGCCGCAGCGACCTCGTGGAGCTCGCCTCCTACCGCCTGACGGCTCCGGGCATGGGCGACGAACTCGGTGCGAGCCTCGCGAACAACCGCCTGCTGTTCCAGGGCTTCTTCCTCGCGCCGCACGTCGTCTCGCAGGCCATCAAGGGTGCGCTCTTCGCGGCCGGCATGTTCGCCAAGCTCGGCTACAAGACGCTGCCGCTGCCGACTGATGTGCGCGGCGACATCATCCAGGCCATCGAGCTCGGCTCGGCCGAAAAGCTCATCGCGTTCTGCGGCGGCATCCAGAAGTATTCGCCGGTCGATTCGTTCGCGGCGCCGGAGCCCTGGGACATGCCGGGCTACGCTGACAAGATCATCATGGCAGCCGGCACCTTCGTGCAGGGCGCATCCATCGAGTTCAGCGCCGACGGGCCGCTGCGGGCGCCGTACAACGTCTACCTGCAGGGCGGCCTGACCTTTGAGCACGCCGTCATCGGCATCCTCGGCGCCGCTCAGGCCGTGCTCGACTGCGACGCCAGCCGCAAATAAATCCATGGGTCTTGCCTGTTGCCCATGTCATGCACATAAAACGTGTACACAAAAAGGAGAGAAGCGCGCAAAGGTGCTTCTCTCCTTTTTTCGGTCGTGACGGGTTGCAAGAGGGATAAGGCAGGGCCTGCTGATGGCACAAGGGAATCAATAAAAACGAGTCAACTTCCGGCTGGGCTGCGAGATGCGGCAGAACCCTTCTGGTTCCTTGTGCCTAGGTATGAGTGCTTGCTTCAGAATCTGCGGTAAAGACCGATGACACGGCCCAGGATCGTGATGCGTTTCCCCTTCGTCATGGCAGGTTCTTCCCCCGCGGCCTCCAGATGGATGCTTTCCTCATCCTGCACGAGACGACGCACCGTCGCCTGTTTGTTCACGATGGCCGCCACGAGGTCGCCGTCGTCGGCAAACTCCTGTTTCTTGATGATGACGAGATCGCCCTGGGCGATGCCCGCATCCTTCATGCTGCCATCCGGCATGCGCATCATGAATGGCTTATCCTGCGTTCCGAGCAGATTCTGCGGGAACGAAAAGATTTCCTGCACATTCTGCTCCGAGAGGATGGACTTGTCCGCCGCCTCCGAATTGATGAGCGGCACCGGGATGTTCTTGCCCCACGGCCGTTCATCGAGGATGTCGATGGCTCTCGGTTTCGTCGGGTCACGCTTGATGAGTCCATTGGCCTCAAGGCGTGCCAGATATCCATGCACCGTCGAGCTGGACTTCAGTCCCACAGCCTTGCCGATTTCCCGCACGGACGGCGGGTATCCCTTTTCGAGCAAGAATGCTTTGATGAATTGGAAAATCTCTTTTTGACGCTCACTTGAGGTCCTGGTTTTTCGCATATGACAGCCTCCTTTTCTGCAATTTTTTTATATGGTAGTATTGATTGAATTACCCATGTTTTTTATTATATCATAAAGAGAAGCCGGTTGAAATGCGTTTCAACTGTATAAATATCCGAAAGTTATTAGTATATTGTCCATATGAGTGGTATTTTTCGGTGAGGAAAATGGCATTTTTATGGGTTTGTCTTGGATTTGAAGGCCGGTAGCATCTATGCTATCATAGTAGAGGCAACGGAATGAACAGGATTTCATCCGGACGTTTTTGACAGAAGGAAAAACGTGAGACATTTAACAAAACGGCTGGCTGCCGCCGTGCTGAGTGCAGCCATACTCGTCATCTGGTCGGCCTGCGCACTGGCTGCAGCGCCAGACATCACGGCCGATGCGGCCATCGTCGTCAATGAGCAGACAGGCGAGGTGCTCTACGAGAAGAACGCTGATAAACGCGAGTATCCGGCCAGCATGACGAAGATGATGACCTGCATCCTCGCGCTCGAGCGCACGAGTCCCGACCAGATCGTCACAGTCAGCGACAATGCTGCCGATGTGGAATGCACGAGACTTTATCCGGGCTATGAACTGCGCATGGCCGACATGCTGCAGCAGATGATGATGATTTCCGACAACGGCGCGGCCACGGCCGTCGGTGAGGCTGTTGCCGGCGATATCGACTCCTTTGCCGCGCTCATGAATGAGAAGGCGGCTGCGCTCGGCGCCACGGACACGCATTTCGTGAACGCCAATGGCATGCCGGACAGCAATCACTATTCGACAGCGCGCGACATGGCCAAAATCGCGAGCTACGGCATGAAGATGCCGGCCTTCCGCAAGATCGTCGGCACTGAGGCGAAAAACATTTACTACATCCGCCCGGCCGGCCACACGGCTTACTGCGAGAACACCAACGAGCTGCTCGATACGTACCCCGGCTGCACGGGCGTCAAGACGGGCTGGACGCGGGCCGCACGCGGCTGCCTGACGGCGGCGGCAAAGCGCGGCGATACGGAGCTTCTCGTTGTCGTTATGCATTCCGACAGCGACGACACGCGCTTCAGCGAGGCGGCTGCCCTGCTCGACTACGGCTTTGCCGAGCTCCAGCAGAAACAGCAGGCACCGGCAGCATCAAAGGCCGCCTGAGCCTCGGCAGGATGGGCCTATCATGCACGCATGATGAGAAAGAATCGCGCCGCAGGCAGGAAAATTGCCTTGTGGCGCGTATTTATATTATGTTGAGTAAGTTTTGCATCAGGAGGGGTTCCCGCTGATGCAGGGATTGAGGAGGGAGTCTCTTGAAAACCTTAGGCTATTACAATGGCAAGATCGGGGAACTCGACGCGATGTCGATCCCGATGAATGACCGTTCACACTGGTTTGGCGATGGCGTCTACGATGCCGCGCCGAGCCGCAATTACCATGTCTTTGCCCTCGATGAGCACATCGACCGCTTCTTCAACAGCGCGGCACTCCTGGACATCGTGATGCCCGTGACGAAAGAGGAACTCCGCCAGCTCCTCGACAAGCTCGTGCACAAGCTCGATACGGGTGATCTCTTCGTCTACTTCCAGGTGACGCGCGGCACGGGCCTGCGCAACCATGCGTTCACACCAGGTCCCGGCAATCTCTGGGTCATGCTGTTCCCGAGCAGCTGGAACGAAGGTGAGAAGCCCATCGACGTGATCACGGAGGAGGACAAGCGCTTCTATTTCTGCAACATCAAGACGCTGAACCTCATTCCGTCGGTGCTCGCTGCCGAGCATGCGAAGCGGCAGGGCTGCGAGGAGACGATTTTCTACCGCCATGATGGCCGCGTTACCGAGTGTGCGCACAGCAACTGCCACATTCTCAAGGACGGCAAGCTCATCACGGCGCCGGCCGACGAGCTGATCCTGCCGGGCATCGCGCGCGCGCATCTCATTCGTAAATGCAAGGAACTCGGCATCGGCGTCAGCGAGACACCGTATTATAAAGAAGCGCTCTTTACGGCCGACGAGGTCCTCGTGACGAGCTCGAGCAATTTCTGCCTGCGCGTCGCGCATATCGACGGCCAGGCTGTCGGCGGCCGTGCCCCGGAGCTCTATGAGCGTCTGCGCCAGTCGCTCGTAGCGGAATTCTTGCACGCAACCAGTGACAATTGACTGCCCCCAGGGAGGGGACGCCAGGAAGCCAGGAAAGGAAGTGGCCACAGATGATGGAACACGAATCAAATAAAATCGATAACGAGAAGCCGCAGGGGGCGGCCGTCGAGGATGTTCTTGCGGCGATGATTGCCTTTGACCATGGCGATGCCAGGAGAATCCAGCATTTCCTGAAGGTATACGCCTATGCCTCGCTGCTGGGCAAACGGGAAGGGCTGCCTGATGATACGCAGCGCCTGCTTGAGATTGCCGCCATCCTGCACGACATCGGCATCCATGCCGCCGAGGAAAAGTACGGCAGCTCGGCCGGCATCTATCAGGAAAAGGAAGGGCCGGCCCCGGCACGCGAGCTCCTGCAAAAGCTCGGCTTTGCGCCTGCGTTCATCGACCGCGTCTGCTTCCTCATCGGCCACCATCACACGTATCAGGGCGTCGATGGCCCGGATTACCAGATCCTGCTCGAAGCCGACTTCCTCGTCAATGCCTACGAGGACCAGCTTTCCGAAAAGGGTATCCGCGCCTTCCGCGAGAAGGTCTTCCGCACGAAAAGCGGCAGACAGCTGCTTGATGTCATCTACGGCTTGACGCCGGAAGAAGGGGAGGTGTGACATGATTTTACAGGCAACGGTCATGAAGTACATTCCGACGAATGCCTACTTCTACATCGATAACGAAACGAAGCACGGCTTCCTCATCGACCCGGGCGCGCAGGCGGGCAAGCTGCTCGAGATGATCCGTGAAAAGGGCTTCATCATCGAGCGCATCCTTCTGACGCACGGCCATTTTGACCACATCGGCGCCGTCGAGGAGCTCCGGAAGGCCTTGAATATCCCCGTCTGCATGCAGGCAAACGGCCGCGCCTATGCGGAAAATCCCGTCTGGAACCTTTCGGTGCAGACGGAAGCACCCATTACCCTCTCGGATGTGACGTATCTTGCCGATTACAGCACCGTCTCGCTCGCAGATTCTTCCGCCTGCGACCTCAAAATCATCCCCGTGCCGGGCCATACGACCGACGGCGCCATGTACTACACGGCAAAGGACGGCGTCGCGTTTGTCGGCGACTCCATCTTTGAGGGCAGCTATGGCCGCACGGACATGTACGGCGGCGACGAAGCGACGCTGCTCCAAAATATTCGCGACAAGATCCTCACGCTGCCGGATGAGACAATCCTGCTCTCGGGCCACTCGGGCCCGACCACCGTGCGGGAGGAAAAAACGCGCCCGTTCTATCAGGCATGACAACGGAATTGACGAAAGGAACTTCTTCATGATCCAGGATATTGCACCGAAAAAACTCGATAACCAGTACAAGCCGGACGCGGTCCCGAAAGACGACAGCGTCATGTTCTGTTTCCGCGGCAAGGACGTGCTCGTGCGCCAGGACGAGGGCAAGCTCTTCCCGACGTTTGCGCAGCTCGGCCACCCGCACGACTGCGTCTACCTCTTCACCATCGGCAAGAAGAGCTTCTTCCTGCTGCTTGGCCACGAAGAGCCGCTCATCCCGGCAGGCTTTGCCTTTGAGCCCGTGCGCTCGATCCGCAGCAGCAAGGAAGCCAAGTTGCCGAGCTTCTACGCCTTCTACACGGCCCTGCATCTCTCGGGCTGGTACCGTGCCAACCGCTTCTGCGGGGCCTGCGGCCAGCCGACCGAGCTCGACACGAAGGAACGCGCCCTGCGCTGCCCGCACTGCGGGAACATCATCTACCCGCGCATCAATCCGGCTGTCATCGTCGGCGTGCTGCATGACGGCAAGATTCTCGTGACGAAATACGCGCGCAGCTACGACGTGCCGTTTTTCGCGCTGATCGCCGGCTTCACCGAGATTGGTGAGACGCTTGAGGAGACGGTCGAGCGCGAGGTCATGGAGGAAACGGGCCTGCACGTCAAGAACATCCGCTACTATAAATCGCAGCCCTGGGGCAGTGCGGCCGACATCCTCGCCGGCTTCTACTGCGACCTCGACGGTTCGCCCGAGATCCACATGGACAAGCAGGAACTCAGCCGCGCCCTCTGGGCCAGCCCCGAGGAGGTCATCCTGCAGCCGGACGACTGGAGCCTGACGAATGAGATGATGCAGCGCTTCAAGGAGGGCAAGCCCTGCTGAGCACGGAAGGGGAATCGCAATCATGACCGTAGTCAAGACGTACAAGCTGGAGCCGGAAACCATCCAGAACCTCCAGAAGATTTGCGAGGAGCTTGAGCTGACCTGGGACGGGACGTTCACGACGCTGGCGAACCTCTATGCGCAGCAGAAGGCCATCGGCACGCTGCCCGAACGCGGTGCGGAGATCAAGGAATTCCAGGGACTCCTCAATCAGCTGTCGGCATCGTTCACGCATGCGCTGCAGCTCAACGCGAACACCGAGGAGCGCGTGCGCCAGGAGTATGCGCGCCGCCTCGCCGCGCAGGAAGCCGCACTCGAGCAGGCGCAGGAAAAGGCAAAGGAAGCCGGCGAGCAGGCCAGGCAGGCCGAAGAGAGCCGGCAGGAAGCCGTATCTGCCCAGGAGAAGCTTCAAAAAGCGAATGATGTAATTCAGGCAAAGCTGACGGCGCTGCAGACTGCTTTGCAGCAGGAACGGCAGGAGCACGAAGCCGTCCTCGCCGATAAGGAACAGCTGCAGGCGCTCCTCTCCGCGCGGGTCGAGAGCCTGCAGCAGGAACTCGCGGCCAGCCGGCAGCACGCCAAAGAAGAGGAGGCCGCGCGGACGCAGCTGCAGGAGCTCGCAAGCTCCCTGCAGCAGGAAAAGGCCGCACACCATGAGACGAAACAGCAGCTGCAGCGTGCAGAAGAAGACCGGCAGGCCATGGAGAAGCGCCTCGCAGCGCAGTCAGCCCAGCAGGAACAGGAGCTGGCTCTCCTGAGAGCTCGGGCCGAGAATGAGAAACAGTCGGCGCTTTTGCAGGCCCGCGAAGAACTCGTGCAGAAGCTCGACGCGATGCATCAGCAGTACGCAGCCGAGCTCGCCCGCGTCTACGGGGCGATGCACCTGCCTGCCACACAGGCTCCCGATAATCAGACGGCAGGCAGCAAAGAGGCGGAGGCCAAGGCCGAGCTGTGAAGCTGCGGCCGTGCAGCCGGCACACGATAGGAATCGACAGGAAAAGACAGAAAAAGGAAGGAAAAGCATGAAGCATTTGGACAGGACAGAAGAAGCATCATTTCCGGAAGAGAGCGCGCGAAACGAGCGGACCGGACAGGGCGGCAAAAAACTGCCGCTGAGGCAGACGGCCGGCGGGCTGCGTGCCCTGCTCGGTGGCCTGGCTCTTATGGGCCTCCTGCTGTTTGGCGGCTGCGCGTCAAACGGCGGAGACCAGGCGGCTTCCTCCAGTTCTTCCAGTTCTTCCGGGGCGGCAGAAGAGGAGCCGGCTTTCTCCTGTGCGCTGGCCAGTGACAATTTCTCCAACCTGCAGCAATCGGATCCCCGCACGCCAATCTACGACAACAAGACGCTCGCCATGCGGCGTCAGCAGGGCCTGCCGACCACGCTGCCCGAGCTCAAGCCGTACCGTGAGGGACGCGTGGCCTACCTGACCTTTGACGATGGCCCGGACGACAAGAACACGCCGGCCATCCTCGACATCCTCAAGGAAAACGGCGTGACCGCGACCTTCTATGTGACGGGCCAGCATGCCGAGCTTCACCCCGACGTGCTCAAGCGCATCTTCGCCGAGCACCATGCCATCGGCAATCACAGCTACGACCACAAATACGAGAAGCTTTACCCCTCGGTGCAGGGCTTCCTCGCCGAGATGGAAAAGACCGACGACATCATCTACGGCATCCTCGGCGTGCGCCCGCTCATCCTGCGCGCACCGGGCGGCGTCATCGGCAATTTCACATCCGCCTACGCCCCGGCGCTCAAGGCCAATGGCTACGTCGAGCACGATTGGAATATCAGCTCAGCCGACGCCGCCCCGAATCACCCGGTCGCTCAGGATTTCATCGACAACATCGATAACCAGACGAACGGCGCAGCCGTACAGCACACGGCCATCATCCTCATGCACTCCTCCGAGGGCCACGAGGAAACCGTCAAGGCCCTGCCGGAAATCATCCGCATCCTCAAAGCCAAGGGATATACCTTTGGCGTCATCACCCCGATGACCCCGCAGCCCTGGTGACAAAGTCCCGGAACGGGAATTCGCACCGCAGCGATGAGGGCTGTGAACATGCAGAGAAAGCAGGCGGCCAATTTTCCGGAGAAGTATGGTATAATGAAAAAATAATGTTCGGAGTTTGGCAAGAATGTGTTTTGTGTCGAGGAGGCAGGACGATGTACGATTATCTGGTGGTTGGCAGCGGTCTTTTTGGGGCGGTTTTTGCACATGAGGCAAAGCAGGCGGGAAAGTCGGTGCTGGTGCTGGAGCGCCGGGCGCATGCAGGCGGCAATGTGTATTGTGAGCAGAAGGATGGCATCAACATCCATAAATACGGTGCGCATATTTTCCACACGAGCTATGAGGATGTCTGGCAGTATGTGAATCAGTTTGTGACATTCAATAATTTCATCAATTCGCCGGTCGCGAATTATCAGGGACATCTCTACAATCTGCCGTTCAATATGAACACCTTCCGCGAACTCTGGGACATCGTGACGCCGGCGCAGGCCAAGGCAATCATTGCGGAGCAGCGCAAGGTCATTACGGGAGAGCCGCGGAATCTGGAGGAGCAGGCGATTTCGCTCGTCGGCACGGATATTTATACGAAGCTCATCAAGGGGTACACGGAAAAGCAGTGGGGCCGGAGCTGCACGGAACTGCCGTCGTTCATCATCAAACGGCTGCCGGTCCGCTATACGTTTGACAACAATTATTTCAATGACCGGTATCAGGGCATCCCGGTCGGCGGCTACAACAAGCTCATTGAGGCGCTGCTTGAAGGGATTGAGGTGCGCACGGGCGTGGATTATCTCAGGGAGCGTGCGGCTTACCGGGACACTGCGAAGACGGTGGTGTATACGGGCTCGATTGACAAGTATTTTGATTACAAGCTCGGGCAGCTCGAGTACCGTGGCCTGCGTTTTGAGACGGAGCGACTTGAGGAGGAGAACCATCAGGGCGTGGCCGTGGTCAATTATACGGAACGTGAGGTGCCGTATACGCGCATCATCGAACATAAGCATTTTGAATTCGGCACGCAGCCGGTCACGTACATCACGCGCGAGTATCCGGCAGACTGGAAACGCGGCGAGGAGGCGTACTATCCGGTCAATAATGCGCGCAACCAGGAGCTTTATGCGCAGTATGCAGCTCTTGCGCAAGCGGAGAACCATGTTGTTTTCGGCGGTCGTCTGGCGGAGTACAAGTATTACGATATGGACGATGTCATCAAGAGTGCGCTGGAGTGCGCGAAAGCACACCTCCATGGCTGATGCAGCCGTGTGTGCGAGGCGTTTGATAAAAAGAAGTGGCCCGGGGATGCCCGGGCTTTTTTTGAGGAAGGAGCGGAGCATTGCAGGGACGACAGGAATTTGAGAGACGGGAACAGGGCCAATCGCGGCAGAACATCCTCTGGCTGGCGGTCAATGCGAAGTATTCGCATACATCGCTGGCGGTGCGGTATTTGCGGGCCTGCGTGCCGGGGTCCGAGGTGATGGAGCTCACGATCAACCATCTGCTGCTTGACGCGCTCGGGGAGATCTATGAGCGGCAGCCGCGCGTGCTGGGAATTTCATGCTATATCTGGAACATCGAGATGGTGAAGAAACTCCTGCGGCTCCTGCCGGCGGCGCTGCCGGATACGGTCGTGATCTGCGGCGGGCCGGAGGTTTCGTATGAGACGGCATCGTTTTTGCGCGAGTTCCCGATGGTGGATTTTGTCGTGCGCGGCGAGGGCGAGGAGGCCGTGCCGGCGCTTATCGACAGGCTGCGGGCCGTGGATTTTGCCAAAGCGCGGGTGCGGGAGGTCAGCCTCAAGGGACCGCTGCCGGGCGTGGCGATGCGGCGCGCAGACGGCTCGATTGACGAGAGCCGGGCCGTGACGGTCGCGGATTTTGCGCAGGTGCCGTTTGCCTACGAGGAGCAGGAGCTCGCGGACCTCAGGGAACGCATCCTCTACTATGAGACGTCGCGCGGCTGCCCGTTTGCGTGCGCGTACTGCCTGTCGTGTGCGACGGCAGGCGTGCGCTTCCTGCCGCTTGCGCGCGTGTTCCGCGAGCTCGAGGTTTTCGTGCGCCATGACGTGCGTCAGGTGAAGTTCGTCGACCGCACGTTCAACGCGAAAAAGTCGCATTTCCTGCCCATCCTGCAGTACATCCTCGCGCTGCCTGCCTCGGTGCGGACGAATTTCCATTTCGAGGTGGCCATCGATTACCTCGACGAGGAGGTGCTGCAGACACTCGCGCAGATGCCGCGTGGTCGCGTGCAGCTCGAGATCGGCATCCAGTCGACGAATGAGGCGACGCTTGCGGCAGTTTCGCGCGTCAACCACTGGCAGGAGATCGCCGCACACATCCGGCGCATCCTTTCGTTCCACAATATGCATTTGCACGTCGACCTCATCATCGGGCTGCCGGGCGAGGGGATGGCGTCGTTCCACCGGTCGTTCAACGACGTTTATGCGCTCGGCGCCGACATGCTGCAGCTGGGCTTCCTCAAATTCCTCAAGGGGGCCGCGATGATGGAGCTCGTCGAGCCCTACCGCTACCGGTATATGCCGATGGCACCGTACGAGGTCCTGGCGTCCGACGCCCTGACATACGGCGAGATTCGCTGGTTCCACAGCTTCGAACAGGTTTTTGAGTACTACTACAACGCGGGGCGCTGCCGCCATACGGCCGCGTATTTCGTGCAGACAGGCGAGCACGGCGACGCCTTCGCGTTCTGGCAGAAATTCACGGACTGGTGGGAGGCACGCGGCTTCCACCGCGTCGGCCATGCGACGAAGAATCTTTACGCGTATCTGCGCGATTTCTGTGAGGAGGCATACGGCGCGGAGGCGGAGCTTATGGACAGCCTTCTGCGCTTCGACGCGCTGCTCGCCGATGGCGGGCGCATCCGGCCGGCGTACCTGCACTGGGATATGGAGAAACATCAGGACGTGACGGCGCCGTTCTGGCGCAGTGAGCGGCCGCAGGCGTATGTGCCGGGGTTCGTGTTCCGGAACTGGCGCGACCTGCGCGGCAAGTACCATATCGAGTTTTTTCCATACGATATGTGCGCCCTGATGAAGGGCGAAGGTGAGCTGCCAAGGCGTCAGACAGCACTGCTCTTTGACTTCACGGGGCTCGACGTGACCTGCCGGGAGGTCGTGTTCTGAGAGAGAGATTGTGCTATACTATAAGGAATCGCTAGGAAAAGAAAGGTGGTGTGCGGGGGCGTCGCGCATTGGCGCTGCCCGCGGAACAGATGAAATTAGCAGCAACGGATTTTGACGGGACGTTTTGCCCGCACGGGGAGCCGATTCCCGCAGAAAATATAGAGGCCGTGCAGCGCTGGCAGAAAGCCGGCCATAAATTCGGCATCTGCACGGGACGCGGGATCGGGCTCATCCGTCATGCGCTCGCGCCGTACCCGGAGCTCAGGCCCGATTACCTCGTCTGCAACAACGGCGGCGTGATCGTCGACGGCGCTGGCAGGATCCTCCAGAGTTTCGTCGTGCCCGCGGACGTGCGCGACGGCATGCTCGCCATGCCCGTGCTCCGCGAGACGCATCATCCGCTGCGCATCCTGACGGAGCGCGGCATGTTCACGCTCGACACGGGCGCCGATATCCCGTTCGGCCTGCCTATTGAGATGCCGCTGATCTCGTTTGAGGAAGCGCAGAAACTCCCCGATGTCGTGCAGATCAGCCTGCGCTGTGATTCAATCGAGGAAGCTCTGGCGACGACGCACGAGGTCAAAAAAGCCTTTCCCGGCATCGTCGGCAACATCAACCGCAATTACATCGACTTCAACCGCCGCGAGGCCAACAAGCGTGACGGCGTGCGCCATCTGCTGCAGGCGACGGGCTGGCAGCCGGAACAGGTCCTCTTCATCGGCGACGACCGCAACGATCTGCCGGCCGTCGAATATTTCAAGGGCTGCACCGTCGCAACAGCCGCTGATTTCATGAAAGAGGCCGCCAGCGCCGTCTATCCGACGGTCGGCGATATGCTCCTCGCCAATCTGTAAGGACTCCGTAGCAAATGTTACAGAACCCATCGCTTCCATCCGATATACTGAAGATGCTTAAAGAACAACAGCAAAACAACAAGAAGCATCAACACTGGTACTATCTGTAAAGGAAGCGATACTATGATCACGAAAGATATGACACTTGCCGATGTCGTCAAAGAGCACCCGAACACGATCGGGTTCCTCAACGGCCTGCATCTTGACTACTGCTGCGGCGGGCACGAAGCCATTTCCATCGCGGTCCGCGAGAAAGGGCTCGACGTGGACAAATTCCTTGCGGAGCTCAATGAAGTGGCGGCGCGCAAGACGCAGCAGCGCGACGTACACGAAGACATCGAATCCTTCAAGGAACTCAAGGTCACGGACATGCTCGACGATCTCGAAGCCACGCACCACGTCACGGACCGCAAACTCATGGCCGAGACGGAAGCATATCTCAACAAGATCCTCATCGTCCATTACCCGCATCACGGCGAGATGCTCACGCGCCTCCATCACCTCTATGCCGGCCTCAAAGCCGAGCTCGAAGAGCATTTTGCCAAGGAAGAGCAGCTCGTTTTCCCGCTGATGCGTCAGCATCCGCATCCCGACGCCAAGACGCTCGCACTCGTCGAGGAGCTGGAGCAGGAGCACAGCGGCGCCGGCGACATCATCAAGGAAATCCAGGAACTCACGGACAACTTCACGCCGCCCGCAGACGCCTGCCCGACGTTCCGTCATACGTACGCCACTATGGAACAGCTCTTTGATGATGTCTTCATCCACATCTTCAAGGAAAACTCCATCGCCTTCCCCGAGTACGCCGAACAGGCATAAGAAGGCCGGACAAGCATAGAAAAACGCCCGCCCCGTGTTTCAAAGACACAGGGGCGGGCGTTTTGACGTATTTGCCTGAGATTGGTCAAACTTCGCCTTCGTCCATGATGCCGAGTTTGCGCTTCCAATAGCGCGAATAGATGGCACCGAGCGGGTTGTGGGCGAGCAGGCGGTCCTTGACGACGAGCGTCGTGACGGGACCGGGGCAGGCGGCGTTGAAGAGCGCGTCGTGGCCGACGCAGAGCCCGCACGAGATGAAGAGCTCCGTGCCGGCTTCGGCGAGGAAACGCGCCTGGAACTTCGGGTTGCACATGGCCTCGTGTTCAAGTTCCGGCTTGACCTGCTTGAGGCCGAGTTCCTTCTTGGCAAAGCTGCAGTTCTTGCAGCAGACGCTGTAAAAGGCAAAGCCCTGTTTTTCATAGAACCGGGCGATGTAGCGGGCCTCGGCGTTCAGCCCGATGCAGAACGCCATGCCGAGTTTGTGGTAGCCCATCGCCTTGGCGAACTCCGCCGTTTCCTCGAGCCGCGTGATGTTGCTGTAAAACGTGCCCTCGACGTAAGCCGCCGCTTTCATGATCCGGCGCTCTTCCTCCGAATACGCCGCGAGGATGGTATCTTTATCGACGCCCGTGCAGTTGACGCCCCTGGTGTAGCAGGCATGCGTCGGGCAATTGGTACAATCCGCTTTCATGACCGCCACTCCTTTCAAGCTTCGTGATGACTGCCGTGGCTGTGACCATGGCCTGCGCCGTCATGATGATGATGGCAGCCGTGACCCTCGCCTTCGCCGTGATGGTGGTGGCAGCCATGGCCATGTCCTTCGTCCGCGCCATGATGATGTTCGCAGTGAACGGCCGGGTCATAGGCGAGACGGTCCGCGAGGAAATCGGCGGCTGCTTCGTCTGCGCTTCCCTGCACGCCGCCGTAAAAACGGATGCCCGCTTCCTTCAATGCGTTCTGTGCGCCAGCGCCGATGCCGCCGCAGATCAGCACCTCGACGTCCTCCTGCTTGAGAAGCGTGACGAGCGCGCCGTGGCCGGCCCCGTTGGCTTCCAGGATTTCAGAGCCCGTGATGGCCCCGTCCGTCACCTCATAGAGCTTGAACCGCTCGCTTCTGCCAAAATGCTGGAAAACCTGTCCTTCATCGTAAGGGATCGCTACTCGCATGAAAATCCTTCCTTTCCTTATATGGGAGTCTGTCGCATCCGAATCCATCGGGGCATCCGCCGGATTTGCCTCCGCCCTGGCTGGAAAAACTGCCGACTCTGCTGCTGAATTTGCCGAGGTGTAGGGGAGCGGTGCGCAGCAGGACCTGCAGCCTGCGGATTCCGCCTGCGGGCAGATTTCGAAATTCCCGCCCGCAATCACCAGCGGCCGGCCTTCGACGAGCGCCCCCGCCAGGCGCCGTCGCGCCCGCGTATAGATGGCCTGTACCGTCGTGCGGGCCACGCCCATCTGCACGGCACATTCCTCCTGCGTCATGCCGAGGTAATCCATGAGGCGGATGCATTCAAAATCCTCGACCTCCATGCGCACGGGCGCCTTCGCGTCATCCGGCTGCGGCGTAAACTGCGCATACACCGGCAGTCCGCAAACGCGCCGCGCCTTGGCCAATCTCCCCATTCATATCACCTCAACTTCACAAATTACTGACATATGTCATCTATAAGCATCATAATCCCTTTTATGGCATATGTCAACAATTATTTCCTGATACGATTTTATTGGGAAGTCTTGCCTGAATCGAAGCTTCCCCCTTTGGGGGAAGTGGCCCGCAGGGCCGATAGGGGAAACTGCATGTATTCGCTTCGCTGCTCCATGAAAATCGAGCCCGTACCGCGTGCCCGCCAGCTCAAAGACCTCTTTCGCCCCTTCGGGGCACCTTCTCCGGGGATGCCGCGGCAGGATTTTGACGACTGTATCCCCCGACGACATCGGCGAATGGCAGTTTGTGGACTACGGCGAGGATTTCACGATCCAGTACGTCGACAGCTTCCCCGACATCAAGATCCAGTTCGTCGAGCACTGGCCGGGCATCGCGTGACATCAAAAAATGCAGCCACCCGAATGAATGGCTGCATTTTTATTCTTCATCAGTGTGTGGTCAGCTTGCGGAATGCTTCTTCCGTCATGCCGGCCCGCTTGGCGGCTTCTTTCATCGTGATGACACCGTCATGAACGAGTTCCATCAGTATCATCCAGCGGCCCTTTACCGTACCTTTTGCTTCCCCTTCCGCAAGTCCTTCGGCACGACCTTCAGCACGGCCTTCCTCACGGCCCTTTTCTTCGCGGCGGCGCAATTCCATATAATACGTCATGTATTCCACCTTCATTTCCTTGTTTTCCTTGGCCGTTTCCACGGCTTCTGCAATGCTTTCTGCAAACTTTCCCTGCGGGGCCTTGCCCTCGATGTAGTCGAGGAATGCGGGTGTGTCAAGAGTTTTGTGTAAATCGATTTAATAAGCAACATCATATTGTTGCATGAGCTGTGACATCCTATCATCCATGAGCAACTGGTTCCGGACCATCGCCCAGTTCGCAACGTGACGCCCCTCCCATTTTTTATAGAGTTCCAGGATGCGCAGGTAGAAAATCTTGAAGGCGGCATCCTCATTGGGGAATGCACCTTTCTTCGTCACCTTACGGAAGCTCGAGTTGACGCTCTCAATGGCATTGGTCGTGTACATGATCTTGCGTACGGCACTGCCGTAGTTGTAGAGCTGCTCGACGTGTGAGAAATTGTTCTCCCATACGCTGACTGCGCCTGGATAAGCCTGCCAGTCAGTCTTGAATTTCTCGAACTCCTGACGGGCCTGCTTGACATTGATTGCGCCGTAGATGAGCTTCAGCTGCTTCGTGAAGGCACTCCACTGCTTGCGTGGGATGTAGCGGATGGAATTGCGGATGAGGTGTACGATGCAGCGCTGGAGCGGCCGGTTCCGCTACGCTTCGACCTCTTCTGTGACGCAGTCCGTGATGGTAGAGATCTGCTCATGCGACATCTGGAAACCGTAGATATCTTCGATGGTCGCTGCAATGTCACGCTGGCTCATGCCACGGGCATACATCGCCAGCACCTTGCCCTCGATGGACGAGACATCGCGTTGGTGCTTCTTGATGATCTGCGGCTCAAACGTGCTCTGGCGGTCTCTGGGGACACGGATAGGGACTTCGCCCAGAGATGTCTTGAGCCTCTTGGATGAGTAGCCATTCCGTACATTGCCGCCATCTTCAGACCGCTCATGATTCTTATGGCCGAGATGATTTTCCATCTCACCTTTGAGCATGGACTCAAAGATTGTGGCAAAGATCTGCTTCAGGACGTCCTGGACGTCTTCCGCGCTCTTGATGTCGTAGTTGTCGAGAATCTGCTGAGCAATCTGTTCGCCTGGGGTAGTTGGTGGAGTTTTATGAATGTATTGTAGGGGAGGGGACATATATGATATAATTTAGAAAAAATGAAAAGTGGAAGACAAATAATAAAAAGCCAGCTTTTGTACGGTTTTCATCTGCTTTAGACAAGAAAATACATAAAGAGTGGGAAAAAGCAAGTTTACAGAATGAGTGATGTTGAGAGGTGTAATTTATGGCCAGAGATTTTTTTGACGAATGGAATGCATTGGTGGATGAAGCGAACAATTTAGTACTTAAATTGAGTGATGATGATGATTTGGATGATATTAATGATTGGCATAAAATGGTACTAATCAAAAGAGATTTAATGTGGTTGCGCGATTTAGTCATATATGAAATGAACTTAGATTTCATTGAACAGCTTATATCTCGGGCCATATCTGATAACGAAAAATTTGAGGTCGCCAGGGTTCATTATATTGCTACGAAAAGGGGGAAATCTAGTATTGATTGGATTTTGGATGATTGTAAGAGATTTACTATCCATGCTGGATATGCAGGTTATTTTACGGAAAAAGTCCGACGCTTTGTAGAAGATGTAAAAGATTCTTTCTTTTCTGACTCAGAAGAATCAGAAGACTAATTAATATGTAAGGGGCTCCTATGTTTTCAAAATACAAAGAAGTTTTGTATCCTAATGGATATCCTAAGTATGAAGGTTTTTTTACAGATGGAAAATTAAACGGCCGTGGCAAATCCTATTATGAAAATGGCAATTTACAGTACGATGGATACTGGGTGAATGGATTATACGACGGGGAAGGCGTTTTATACGACGAAGCTGGACGGGAAATTTATAAAGGCCGATGGGCTAATGGCAAACCAGAAAAAGCCGTTTTTAAAACTTCTTATACGACTGAATCAGAATCGCCTAAACTGCGGCAATACATGGATGAATTGAATTCGTTAATCGGATTGCTGGATGTCAAAAAAGAACTGAATAGTTTGATTAATTTTGTGAAAATTCAAGGCTTACGAAGCCGGCAAGGATTGGAAGTTCCTAATATTTCATTGCACATGGTATTTACAGGGAATCCCGGAACAGGGAAAACGACGGTAGCCCGATTGATGGGAAAGATTTTGTTTGAGCTTGGCTTTTTGTCAAAAGGGCATCTTGTCGAAACCAATCGGGCGGGATTAGTGGCCGGATATGTCGGGCAAACGGCATTGAAAACGGAAAAAGTTGTCAAACAGGCTATTGGCGGCGTCCTTTTTGTCGATGAAGCTTATTCATTGGCGACTGACGATAGCTATGGACAAGAAGCCATTGATACGTTGCTCAAATTAATGGAAGATAATCGCGGGAATCTAGTTGTCATCGTGGCAGGATATCCTGAATTGATGAAACAGTTCATTGATACGAACCCGGGGTTGTCTTCTCGATTTAGTAAATATATCCCCTTTAAAGACTATTCTGTCGATGAACTCATTGATATTTTTGAATTCATTTGCAAACAATATGCTTATCATATTACGGATAAAGGCAAAACCTTGTTGAAGGAGCACATTGCTAAACTGATAGAAAATAAAGATGATACATTTGGTAATGCCCGAACTATCCGCAATATTTTTGAAAAAGCAGTGGCTTTGCAGGCCAACCGCTTGATGGGATTAGAAACACTTCCACAGGATTTGTCTACGCTTACGGAAGTAGATATGAAAAGGTGTTTTCAAGCTCATTGAATTCGACAATCTTTATACCGTTATCTTCTCGAAAAATAAGCTGTCGTATTAAGAAATTTTTGTGCGATAGCTTATTTTTTGTCTGTTGTTGTATGTTCTGTTACAGCAGTTTACAGCTTTTTGAAGCACAATAAAATCGCA
>NZ_QRVW01000011.1:23807-78646 GCF_003458855.1 Mitsuokella sp. AF21-1AC | reverse complement strand
ACACGTCCTTGCTGCTTTTGTCAACACTCTTTTTGAAAAAAGGTAAAAAAATAGAAGGACAGACGAGCAGTCCTTCCATTTCCTTGCCGTTATTGTCATAAATACGTGTAAAGCAGCACCGCAATGACCCCCGGTACGCCGAAGAAACCGGCAATCAGCGCACTCAGGAATGTGATCTGCACCTTGACGGCGAAGATCTTGACCACCCACAGCAGAATGGCACCTATGATGCTGTTCGTGATGAGTTTCCATACGAGCTGCAGCGGCAGCGATATGATCTTCCCCACGAGGCAGAGCACGACAAGGCCTACAGCAAAGGCCGTAAGCATTTCAAACATCAGATTTCCCTCCGATTCTCCATGGCCTTGGAAAGCGTGACCTCATCGGCATACTCGAGGTCGCCGCCCACCGGCAGGCCGTGCGCGATACGCGTCACCTTGATGCCGAGCGGCTTCAGGAGCTTGGCGATATACATGGCCGTCGCTTCGCCCTCGACATTCGGATTCGTCGCCATGATGACTTCCTTGACTTCATCCCCCTGCAGGCGATTCAGGAGCTCCTTGATGCGGATATCCGACGGACCAACACCTTCCAGGGGTGACAAGGCACCGTGAAGCACATGATAGACGCCGCGATAATCGCGCATGCGCTCCATGGCCGCAACATCCTGCGGCTGCTCAACGACACAGATGATGGAATGATCCCGTTCAGGTGATCCGCAGATGGCGCAGGGATTCTGGTCACTGAGATTGAAGCAGGTGTTGCAGTATCCGATTTTTTCCTTGGCATCGATGATGGCAGAGGCCAATTCCTTTGCCTGGTTCGCGTCCATATCGAGCACGTGATAAGCAAGACGCACTGCCGTCTTTTGGCCAATGCCCGGCAGTGCGCGAAAGTGTTCGATTAAATTTGCCAAGGGTGCAATGTATTGCATCTCAGAGCAGTCCCGGCGGCAGGCCAAGCCCGCTCGTGAGCTTGCCCATCTCCGAGGCCATCATATCGTCTACTTTTTTCGTAGCCTCATTGAATGCAGCCGAGATGAGATCCTGCAGCATTTCCACATCCTCAGGATCCACGGCAGCCGGATCAATCGTAAGCCCCTGAACCTGCTTCTCGCCGTTCATGACAATCTTGACGGCACCGCCGCCAGCCGTCACTTCAACGGTCTTGCGCTTGAGCTCGTCCTGCATCTTCTTCATTTCGTTCTGCATCTTCTGGACTTTTTTCATCATGCCGGCCATATTGCCCATGTTGCCCATTCCACCAAACATGTAGTTACTCCTCCCGTTCGCATGCGCGTGGCGCACGATATCAAATTATATTCTCTAAGTTTAGACTACCAAATTTAATTGTTGTCGTCAACTCAAAACCATCTGTTCCATCCGATTCATTCGTCTTCCTCCGTCGGCAGTGGTGCATCACCATCCTCCGGCAGAGGGATGGCACCGTCATCATAGATGTCATGGCCCGCTTCCGGTTTCTCTGACGCCGGAGCCTCAGTTTTACCCGGTTTCGTCGTCTCAACGCCGACGACGTTGGCACCGAAGACGTCGAATGCTGTTTTGAGAGAAGCACGCTCATCCGGCGCGACTTCTTCAAGGATCTCAGAAGGCTCCGGCCTTGGTGCAATCCGTTCGCGCTTTGGCGCAGACTTTTGCGCAGTGCTCTGACGCGGACGCGGCGGCGGTGTCTTCGGTGCATTCTCGCCCGTGCAGATGACGCGCATCTCCCGGCCCGTGAGGTCAAGCAGAATGGACTCAATGGCCTTGCGGTAATTGCGCATGACGAGCGAAGCCATGAGGTCGCTCTGCATGCTCATATGGAACTGATGCTCAGACATGCCCGTGAACTGCGCATTCTGGATGCAGGCGATGATCGGCGCTTTATGCTGTACGCGCAGCTGCTCGAAAAGCTGCTGCCAGATGGCGAGCCCCTCCTGGCTGACTGCCGCCGTCTCCTGCGGTGCTGCCGGCGTGCCGGGAGCAGGCACGGCGGAGGCAGGTGCCGCTGCTTGCCTGGGGGCAGGAACGGACGATGCCGGGGCAGCAGCTGCCTGGCGCACGCTGGGCGTCCCCTGCTGAGCAGCGGCGAGTGCTGCCGTCACCTTTGCGAGTTTGGCCTCGAGGGCCGCAAGGCGCGCCTCTCCTTCCCGCAGAGCCGCGGACGATGGCGCGGCCACGCGGCCCTGTACCGGTGCTGCGGCCTGTTCACGCTGTTCCTCACCGCGGCACAGGGACATCAGCGCGACTTCAACGGCAATGCGCGGCTGCGGCGACCATTTCATCTCGGTCATGGCCTCGTGCAGGCGGCGGATCATGCGCGGAAGATCATCAGCGGCGAAAAGCCTGCTCTGCTTCGCGAGAATCTCCTGCGACTCGGCGTAGAGATCCATGGAATCCACGGTACCAGCCGCCTGGAAAATCATGAGGCTGCGCAGATGCAGTGAAAGCTCCGCGAGGATCTGCTTGAGGTCCTTGCCGTCGCGCAAGAGCTCCGCCACGATCTGCAGAGAGGTCTGGACATCGTGCGCGGCAACGGCTTCCGTCATCTTGTAGATCCAGTCATGGCCGATGAGTCCGAGGATCTGGCGCACGCGTTCCACGGTGATCGTGCCTTCGGCCAGAGCTGCGCACTGATCGAGGATGGAGAGCGCATCGCGCATGCCGCCATCGGCCTGCAGCGCAATCATCGCGAGGGCCTCCGGCTCAGCCGTCATGCCCATCTGCTCCGTGATGTACGTCAGGCGGCTCTCGATTTCCTCCACCGTGATGCGCTTGAAATCGTAGCGCTGGCAGCGGGACTGGATCGTCGCCGGCACCTTATGCGCCTCCGTCGTCGCCAGGATGAAGACGACATGCTCTGGCGGCTCTTCCAATGTCTTCAGCAGAGCATTGAAGGCCTCGGTCGTCAGCATGTGGACCTCATCGATGATGTAGACCTTGTAGCGGCCATCGACTGGCGCAAACTTCACCGTCTCACGCAGATTGCGAATCTCGTCGATGCCGCGGTTGGAAGCCGCATCGATCTCAAAGACATCCATCGACGAACCATCGGTAATCTTACGGCACTGCTCACAGACGCCGCAGGGCTCCGGCGTCGGCCCCTGTTCGCAGTTCAGTGCCTTCGCCAGAATCTTGGCCGTACTCGTCTTACCGGTGCCGCGCGGACCGGAAAACAGGTAGGCATGGCCGATGTGACCACTCGTGATGGCATTGGCCAGCGTGCGGCTGATGTGTTCCTGACCGACCAGATCCTTGAAGGTCTGCGGCCTCCATTTACGATAAAGCGCGATATACGCCATCGCGTCTCCCCCTCCCCAATACGTATAGCAAAAAGGCAGCCTTGCCGGCTGCCCTCATCCTTTTCCACGTCGAACCGCAGTCCCCAGGCACCCTTGCGGCACATGAGACGATTCGCTTAACGCTGCTTCCTTCCGGACCTGACGTGGTTCACGAGGCCCCATTGCGCAAGACCAAGGCACTGCGGCCCGACCTGAAAAAGGATATAAAAATGGCGGAGAGTGAGAGATTCGAACTCTCGATACAGGTTTCCCCGTATACACGCTTTCCAGGCGTGCTCCTTCAACCACTCGGACAACTCTCCACAATGCTCTACCAAAGAAGCTATTCAATTGTGTTGCCCGGGCTTTTCTGTGATTGCCGCCTGCAACGATATATATCTTACCATCCTCTTTCGCCGCTGTCAACACCTTTTTTTACTTTATGCAAAAAAATCTCCGCAGAAGAATCTGCGGAGATTGGGAAAGGCAAACTTACCAGATGAAGAGGCCGGCAAGACCTGCGGACAGCAGCGAAACGAGAATACCCGACAGCAGCATGTAGCCGACATTGCGGGAGATCAGATCGTTCTTGCTGTCATCGACAAGGCCTTTGAAGCAGCCGATGATCATGCCGAGCGTCGAGAAGTTCGCGAACGACGTGATGAACACCGTCAGGACGCCCTGCATGTGGCGGCTGTAGCCGGCCAGGAGGTCCTGCACGCTGAGCATGACGACGAACTCATTCGTGACGAGCTTCGTGCCCATGTACTGTGCCATGGCGAAGGCCTCCGTCGAATCGAGGCCGAGCAGCCAGGCAAACGGGAACATGATGCAGCCGAGAATGTTCTCGAGCGTGATGGCCGGATGGATGAGGACGAGCAGCATATCGATAAGCTTGGCCAGGGCAACGAAGGCGATGACGTTGGCGCAGATGATGAGCACCAGGCGGCCGGCGCCGAGGATGGAGTTGCCGAGGAAGGAGAAGAACGGCTCGCGTTCCTTGCCGCCGTCACCGATGCGCGCAACCGTATCCTCTTCCTCGGTAATCTTGACCGGATGCAGGATGTTCGTGACGATCAGGGCATTGATGACGTTAAGCGGTACAGCCGTCAGGATGAATTCTGCCGGCATCATCTTCGTGTAAACACCGATCAGAGCAGCCGTGACGCAGCTCATGGACATCATGGCAAGCGTCAGGCAGCGGTCTGCCTTCATGCGCTTGAGCTGAAGGCTCGAGACGGCCAGGGCCTCCGTGTTGCCAAGGAACATCATCTCGATGGCAAAGAAGGACTCGAATTTCGGTTCATGCGTGATAAAAGCCAGGGCCTTGCCGATCCACTTGATGATGAACGGCAGGAGACCGATGTACGTCAGGATATCGAAGAGCGGCACGACGAGCAGGATTGGCAGCAGAGCCGACGTGAAGAAGTTCATCTGCGGCACATGAACCCAGTCCGGGAAAGCAAAGGCGATGCCTTCGTAGGCAACGCTGACGAGCCAGGTGAAGCCGGCAGCTGCGGCCTGCACGATGTCACGGCCAATCGGGAATGACGTCAGAAACCAGGCGATGAATACGTTGATGGCCAGGAGGGAACCAACGCCGCGCCAGTGAATATCCTTGCGCTTTTTCGAAAAGAGGATGCCGACGCCCAGGAAGACCAGCACGCCGAGCAGGTTGATGACGAAATACATAGACTTGCTCCTATCTTTTTGAAATGAGTTCTCTGTCAGCCAGATGAAAAAGAGGACATCTGGCCGACTTCATCATTATATATCAGAGATCATTTTCCGTAAAGGCAAACGGCAGGATTTCTTCGAGGCTTACGGCCTTGCTGTCACCCTTGAGATTCGCCATGATGATGCGGCCGATACGAAATTCGCAGATGGCCTGACGGCACATGCCGCACGGTGCGCAGGGGCCCGACGTATCCGCCACGATGGCGATGGCCTCAAACTCGCGCTCGCCTTCTGAGACGGCCTTGAAAATGGCCGTGCGCTCGGCACAGTTCGTCACCGGGTAGCTGGCATTCTCGATGTTGCAGCCGCCGTAGACATGGCCGCTCTTCGTCAGGACGGCCGCACCGACCTGGAACTTCGAATACGGCGCATAGGCACGTTCCCGGTACTTCTTGGCAACTTCAATGAGTTCTGCATCTGTCATTTTTTTGCCCCCGTTCCTCAGTACTTCTCGACTTTGTCTTTCTCGATGCGCGCATAGACGAGCGGCTCTTTCTCCGGCTGCTCATCGCCGATGGCAATGGCCTCACGGTACATCTTCTCTGCATCAGCCAGTGCGCCTTCCTTCGACGTGTAGAGCGTCACGAGCGTATCGCCAGCTTTGACTTCGTCGCCGTACTTCTTGTGCAGGATCAGGCCGGCCGAGAAGTCGATAGCGCTCTCCTTCGTCTCACGGCCTGCGCCGAGGACAACAGACGTCTCGCCGATCTCTTCGGCGTTCATCTTCGTGATGTAGCCCGAACGCTCGGCCTTGACCTCTGCGCGGTACGGAGCCTGCTGGAACTTCGTGTAATCGCGCAGCACGCTGTCGTCGCCGCCCTGTGCACGGACCATCTTGCAGAACGTCTCAAAGGCACTGCCATCGGCAATGGCCTTTTCTGCCATCTGACGGCACTCTTCCGGCGTGCCCTTGCCGACGAGGTAAAGCATGTTGGCTGCGAGCTGCAGCGAGACTTCCGTGAGGTCGGCCGGACCGTGGCCCTTGAGCACATCCATGGACTCCATGACTTCGATGCTGTTACCGATGCCGTAGCCGAGCGGCGTATCCATATCCGTGATCAGCGCGACCGTGCGGCGGCCGGCCAGCTCGCCGATGGCGACCATCGTCTGCGCGAGCTTGATGGAATCGTCGAGCGTCTTCATGAAGGCGCCGCTGCCCGTCTTGACATCGAGCAGGATGCAGTCGGAGCCGGCTGCGAGCTTCTTGCTCATGATGGAGGAAGCGATAAGGGGAATGCTGTCGACCGTGGCCGTGACATCACGCAGTGCGTAGAGCTTCTTGTCAGCCGGTGCCAGGTTGCCCGACTGGCCGATGACGCTGACGCCGCAGTCGTTAACCGTCTTGAAGAACTGCTCGCGCGAAAGAGCCGTCTGATAGCCCGGAATGGACTCGAGCTTGTCGACCGTGCCGCCCGTATGGCCGAGGCCGCGGCCGCTCATTTTGGCGACCTTGCCGCCGCAGGCTGCGACAATCGGGGCACAGATCAGCGTCGTCTTGTCGCCGACACCGCCCGTCGAATGCTTGTCGACCTTCTTGCCGGCAATGGCCGAAAGATCGATCATGTCGCCAGATTTTGCCATGACCTTCGTGAGCTCCGTGATCTCATGATCCGTCATGCCCTGGAACCAGATGGCCATGAGCATGGCCGACATCTGGTAATCGGGAATGTCGCCCTTGACGTAGCCATCAATCATGAACTGGATCTCCTCATCCGTGAGCACCTGGCCATGTTTCTTCTTCGTAATCAGGTCATACATACGCATAATGCAAAATCCTCCCCATAAACGGATATTTGAAAAACTTCCCAAATTTCAATCTTTTCATTTTGCATTCTTCTCGCGGGACAGGCTTCTCCGCCCCGCGAAAAAATGCTGATTCAATTCAGATATTCATTGTCACTTGATGATGCGCGGCAGGATGCTCTCGCCCTTCGTCGCCAGATCTGCATCAAACATATCGGAAATCGTCGCACCGATCATGGCGAACGTCGGATACGTGCCGAGGTTGACGCCCTGCTTGACGTGTGCGCCGTAAACGAGCAGAGGCACGTATTCGCGCGTATGGTCCGTCCCCGGAGCTCCCGGATCGCAGCCATGGTCAGCCGTAATCATGAGCACATCGTCTTCCTTCATCTTCGCCATGAATTCACCGAGCTGGCGGTCGAAATCCGTCGCAGCCTGTGCATAGCCGTCGATATCGCGGCGATGGCCGTACTGCATGTCAAAATCCACGAGGTTGACGAAGCAGAGGCCCGTGAAATCCTCATCCATGAGCTTCAGCGTCTTTTCCATGCCATCCGTGTTGTCCTTGTTGATGCCGAGCGTGCGGCTGATGCTGCGGCCTGCAAAGATGTCGGAAATCTTGCCGACGCCGATTGTATCGAGGCCTTTGCGGCGCAGGGCATCCATCATCGTATCGCCCGTCGGGTCGAGGGAGAAATCATGACGGCGCGGCGTGCGCGTGTAATTCGGATATTCGCCGACGTACGGACGCGCGATGATGCGGCCGACGCCATGCTCACCCTGCATGATTTTGCGCGCGATGCGGCAGTATTCGTAGAGCTTGTCAACCGGCACATCATCCTCGTGTGCGGCAATCTGCAGCACGCTGTCTGCCGACGTGTAGACGATGAGGGCACCCGTTTCCTTCTGCTCACGGCCGTAATCGTGAATGACCTTCGTGCCGGAATACGGCTTGTTGCAGATAATCTTGCGGCCGAATGCCTGCTCGAGCTTTGCAATGACTTCCGGCGGGAAGCCGTTCGGATACGTCGGCATCGGGCGCTCCGAGACAATGCCGGCGATTTCCCAATGGCCCGTCGTCGTATCCTTGCCGCGCGAGAGTTCGCGCAGGCGGGCAAAGGAACCAACCGGATTCTCCACGGGGGTCCCGCAGCCGACGCCATCGATGTTGAAAAGGCCGATCTTCTTCATGTTCGGCGTATCGTATTTCGGCGAAGCGGCAATCGTCTTCAGCGTATTGCAGACATCATCGCCAAAATCCGGAGCATCCGGCTCGCGGCCGATGCCGAAGCTGTCGAGCACAATGATAAACGCACGTTTGAAAGACTTCATTTTATATCTTCCTTTCTATATCCGTAAGGTGGAAACCGGATCAGAGCTCATCCTTGAGGACCTTGACGGCAGCGCTGGCGCCGAGGCGCGTGCAGCCGGCATTCAGGAAGGCCTCCATTTCCTCACGCGTGTGGATGCCGCCCGCGGCCTTCATCTCCACGTTCGGGCCGATGTGCTTCTTGAAGAGCTCGATGTCCTCGAGTTTGGCACCGGCCGTGCCGAAGCCCGTCGACGTCTTGATGATGTCGGCGCCACCATCCGTCACGCAGTGGCAGGCAGCGATCTTCTCTTCTTCCGTCAGGAAGCACGTCTCGACGATGACCTTCAGGATGCGGTCACCACAGAGATTCTTGAGCGTGCGGATCTCGTTCGTGACGTAATCGGTCTCACCGGCCTTGAGCATGCCGATGTTGATGACCATGTCGATTTCCTCAGCACCGTCAGCCAGGGCCTGTGCCGTCTCGGCGACCTTGGCAGCCAGGCTGCAGTTGCCATTCGGGAAGCCGACGACCGTTGCGACCTTCAGGGCATCGCCGTATTTTGCCACGATGCGCGGGATGAACGACGACGGAACCATGACCGTAGCCGTATGATACGCCACTGCCTCGTCGCAGATACGCTGGATATCATCCCAGATTGCCGTCTGCTTCAATAACGTGTGATCTACATGTGCCAGGATCTCTGCTGCCTTCATGATATTTCCTCCTCCATACATGACCGGAATCGAACAATTCTTATGTTTCCAATCGTCAGACGATTTTAATTGCTCTCAACTTTCTTCTTGATTCTATTCTAAACAATAACAAACAAAAATAAAAGGACATCTGTCTTATCAGCCGATGAAAATTATGATCAGCCGTTTTTCTCATTTTTTTGTAGGAAAGCCGTGTTATAGTACCATTCTGTTTTTACCTGTGAAAAGTAGCGTTCCATAAAATTTATAACTGTCTTTTCATCTGCAATCCTCATATTTTGTCCAGATTGTGATAAAATTAAAATATCTATTATAAAAAGGAGGGAGTATCTTGGATTTAACCAAGCGCAATTATATTCGCTTGAATTTTGAGCGGGCCTTGCACGATGGACATATCGATATCCACTACCGCCCGATTCTTCGCACGGCTACTGAAAAGATTTGCGGCGTCGAAGCGCTTTCGCGCTGGCACGACCCTCTTTACGGGGAAATCGCTCCGCACGATTTCGTCCCGATCCTCGAAGATATCGGAAAAATCCATCTGCTCGATCACTTTGTATTGAAGGAAGCCGTCCGCAATCAGCAGGAGCGCAAACTCCGCCAATTGCCGCGCGTGCCGATTTCCATCAACCTCTCGCGCTGCGATTTCGCACTGATGGACCCGTGCTACATCCTGGAGGAACTGACGGAAAAATACCAGATTCCGCATGATTATTTCCACATCGAGATCACAGAAACGGCCCTCGCTCAGGATGAAGCCGCCGTCGCAGCTGCCATTCGCCGCTTTCGCGCCCATGGCTACAAGGTCGTGCTCGATAATTTCGGCAGCGGTTTTTCCTCGCTGATTGCGCTGCAGCGCTACGCGGTCGACGAAATCAGCATCGACCGCATCTTTTTCGAGGATTTTACGGAAGAGAGCAGGAAAATCATCCAGACCATCGTGCTCATGGGCAAATCCCTCGGCATCCATACGATTGCCGAAGGCGTCCAGAATAAACAGCATGTGGATTTCTTGTGCAGCATCGGCTGCGAGAAAATCCAGGGCGATTACTGCTGCCGTCTCACCAAGAACGATCCGAATGAAAATGTCCTGACGTATCCGGTGCTCGACAGCGAAAGTCCGCTTGAAGAACAGATTTTCAGCAAGGCGGGACTGACGAATTTCATCACGGATACGCCGGTAGCCCTGTTGTCGGATAACGGCCATGATGTGAAACTGCTCGCGGCCAACCCCGCATACCGGTCGGAGCTCCATACCGCAGGACTTTCCACCACCACCGAAGTCAACCGTTATCTGCACACCCTGCCACCGGTGATACAGAAAAAGCTGCGCCGCCTGGCTGACCGCGCGATCCGGTCGCACCAGACCGAGCGCATCATCTGCGTCGGCGACGGCCAGTACTTTCACTTCAGCCTGCTGACGCTGGCCGGTGTCAGCGGCTTTTACGTCCACAAGGCCGAGCTCAAGAATCTGCAGCCCGACCGCGAAGAACACGCCGCCACCAGGCGATACGACGAAATCGTGCGCAACATCCTGCGCATTTATGACGAGGTGTACTGCGTTGACCAGATGCGAAACCGCGTTGAGATCATTGAGTCTGACCTGCCATCCCTGCAGCCCGGCTCGCATCGCCACGGCATCATGCACACCTTCATCGACTATGCCGATGCGTACATCCACGAGGAAGACCGCGCGCGTTTCCTGGCCTTTGCACGTCGTCTGTGCCCGGATACGGCAGGGCACGATGACGACGGCTATCTCGCGGGGATTTTTCGCGTCCAGCAAAAAAACGGCAGCTATCGCTGGAAGATCTTTGATGTCATCTCTTTTGAACAGGAACACCGTCCCTGCCTGCTCATCTGCCTGCACGACTTCGTCTTCGAGAAACAGGAGCATATGAAGGAACTGCTGAACACCATCATGGCGTCTTACGGCCTCATGAGCCCGTCCACGCAGGAAACAACAGCCCTGAGCGATTCGCATCTCTGGCAGGCACTTTTGAACAGTTCGAGCCGCAAATTGTTCTGGAAGGACCGGGAAGGACGGTTCCGCGGCGCCAGCCGTGCCTTCCTGAAATTCTACGGCATCAAGAATGTCACCGACCTGCTCGGCAAGACGGATGAGGATATCGGCTGGCATATCGAGGGCGGCCGGATGCACGACTACGAGGAACTCGTCATGCAGAGCGGTCAGTCCGTGCACGATCTCCCCGGTTACTGTATCACGCGTGGCCGCCAGCATGCAATTTCCTTCTCGAAATACCCGGTTTATGACGGCCTGCAGATCGTGGGGCTGCTCGGTGAATTCCGTGACAGCGAAGAACAGGAAGCAACGCAGAAGCTTTACCAGAAACTCTATGTCACGGATGATACGACCGGCCTGTACAATTATCGCGGGTTGATCCTCGTCAGTGTCGAATATGCCGACAATTACCGCCTGAAAGGCGAAGATTACACGGGCATCATGATGTCCATCCCCGAGTACGACCGCTTTGCCCAGCTCTACGGGCCCAAGGTCAGCAAAGTCCTGCTGACCCGCATCCGCAACATCGTGATTGACGCCATGCCCAAAAATATCGTGGTTGCGCATACCGGCAGCGGCGTCTTCGTCTGTTTCCAGAAAGGGCTTGACACGGGCACACTTCGCCAGCGCACCGAAGCCGTGAAGGAAACGATTGCCGCCATCACGAACATCGACGGCTTCCCCTGCACGCTTTCCCTTCGCTATGCACTGGCCAGAGGGTCCGAAGCGCGGACATCCGATGAATTTCTCCACATCCTGTCCGCCCGCTGCCTCGCCAGTATGGCGTCTTACGGCCTTAGCGGCGCCTTCGGTGATTCCATTCTCTTTGACCGCGAAGCATTCGATCACGCCGAGGAGATGGTTTATCTGACCGATCCCCTGACCTACGAGCTCGTCTACATGAACCATGCTCTGCTCAAGTCCCTGAATCTGCCGGATGATTTCTATTACATCGGCCATAAATGCTATGAAATCGTCACCGGCAGCCATAAGCCGTGTACGGACTGCCCGCAGTCCAAGCTGCGGCGCGACCGCTTCCACAGCGGCTCCTACCACAATCCACTGACCGGCATGGATTTCCATCGCGGCGATATCCTCGTGCCGTGGAACGGACGCAACTACCATTTCAGCATCGGCATCAATCTGCGGGATATCTACCAGCGTCATCGCCAGCAATACAATCAGCTGCGGCACGCCGTCTCCATGAATGATGCCCTGAACCTCGCCATCCGCGAGGAGAATCCCGACCTCGGCATCCGGAAGATGCTGGCCAAAATCGGCACGATGATCAAGGCGGACCATCTCATCGTCATGGAAGAGGAACCCAACGGTTTCTATCTGAGTGCCACTTATGAATGGCACCCGGACAACAGGGAGAGCCTCCGTCCCCGCCTTCACCACATCCCGCTCATCGATGTCAGGCCGCTCTACGATACCTTCCGCACGGATCCGGTCATGCGCGTCAAGGACATTGCCGCCTACCAGCGCCGCCATCCGTCCTCGCTGCTCCACACACTTCAGATTCAGCCGCCAATCCGCGCCTTCGTGGCCGGTCAGCTCATCATGGGCGACCGCTCGCTCGGTTGTCTCCTGGTGCTCAATCCCGACCCTGAATTCTTTGAAACAGCCGCCATACTCCTGAACACCTTGACGCACTTCTGTTCCATCCTGCTTCGCAACCGCGACAATATGAAGCGCTTGCATGAACTCAGCACCATCGATCAGCTGACAAGTGCCGGCAATCGCCATGCACTCGAAAGCTATCTGCATACAAAACTGCATCCCGGAGAACATTACGTCATCGTCTTCAGCGACATAAACGGGCTCAAGAAGGCCAACGACACGCTCGGCCACAAAGCAGGCGATCATCTCATACAGGCCGTTGCCTCCGTGCTCATCAGCATCGGCAGCCGCGAGCATGTCTTCCGCATCGGCGGCGATGAATTTCTCATGATCCGCCCCTGTCAGGACGAAGCGGGCGCACGGGCTCTGCTGCAGCGCATTGAAGAAAAGTTCCGGGCGCATAAGGTCAGCGCAGCACTCGGCTACGTGCTCTGCCAGGCTCCGTTTGACAATATCGACGCCATCATCCATGAAGCTGACCTGCGCATGTACACCGAAAAGAAGCGCCAGCATCAGGAACGAAAAACCGACAGCTGAAACACATTTGTTGCAAAAAAGTCCGCCGGCTCAGCGAGTCAGCGGACTTTTTTTTCTACCAAGCGGCAGCTTCCTTATTTTGTTAAGACAGCCACCTCAAAGAGGCGCAGGGTATCCTGCAGTATCGCGCATGAGGCGGAGAATCAGAGTTCCAGGCCCTGCTCCTTGCGCGCGCGGTACTCGCGGTCGAGGATGCCGAGGATCACGAGGTTCTCGTAGACGCCGTTCGTCAGGATGGTCTCGCGGATCAGGCCCTCGCGCTGCATCCCCTCCGATTCGTAGAGGTGCAGTGCGCGCGCATTGTAGTCCTTGCAGTCGAGCCAGGCGCGGTGGAACTTGAGGTCGTCAAAGCCCCAGGCCTTTAAGAGCTTCATCGCCTCGTGGCCGTAGCCCATGCCCTTCTTCTCGATGATGACATGCGTCCACTCGAGCTCCTTGGCCGGCGTCGTCAGACCGTTGATCATCAGATAGCCGACCGGCTCCTTCGTCTCGATTTCCTCGACGATGACATCCATCGTCGCCTGTCCTTCTTCAATGACCTTCGTATGGAAATCGCGGTCAAACGGCACGATGAACTTGAGATTCTCGGGATCGTATTCGAGCTTCATGATGAAGTCGAGATCCTCTTTCGTTGCCTTGCGAAGCTGTAGACGCTTGCCCACATGCAGGATTTCTGCCATAATGAACACTCCTTTATGAATTCTTTCTCATCTTTTTTCTTTCGCTTTTCTATGCTCACTCTTCTATAGTATAATGGATATACTTTGTACTTCAAGCCGTTTTCACAATTGTTTTCTGTTTTCGAAAGGAGAATCTGCTCTTGAACTACGATTTGCTTTCCTGGATCGACTGGAAGCATCTGATGGAAATGCTGTTCATCCCGGTCTGTATCCTTATCGCCTCACTCACAATCGGTATCATGCTCAACAAGCTCATCAACCGGCGCATCACGAATCATTTGAACATCGAAGAAGATTCCTGGTTCTACATCTTCATTAATGCGCTGCGCGGCGTACCGGTGTCGCTGTGCCTTGTCGTCGGGCTCTACTGGATTGTCAACACCATCAACATCATCGAGCCGCTGACGCGCCTGTTCTCCTACATCCTCTTCACGGTCATCATCCTCTCGATCACGCGTGTCGCCGCCCGCACGATCAACGGCTTCGTCACGCTGCGCATCGAGCGCACGCAGGAAAAACTGCCGAAGACGACGCTGCTCAACACCATCCTCAACGTCATCATCTATGCGATGGGCGTGCTCGTCGTGCTGCAGTACTACGGCATCTCGATTGCGCCGATCCTCACCGCCATGGGTGTCGGTGGTATGGCCGTTGCCCTCGCCCTGCAGGAAACACTCGCGAATATCTTCTCGGGCCTGCACCTCATCATCTCCAAACAGCTGCGTCTCGACGACTACATCAAGCTCAGCACCGGCGAGGAGGGTCGCGTCACGGATATCACCTGGCGCTTCACGACGATCGTGCCGGCCGGCGGCGGCAACATGATCGTCATCCCGAATCAGAAGATTGCCTCGTCGAACATCACGAACTACAGCATGCCGCGCAAGGACATCGTCATCAGCATCCCCGTCGGCGTCTCCTACGACAGCGACCTCGATGAGGTCGAACGCGTGACGCTCGAAGTGGCCCGCGATGTCATGAACCGAGTCGACAAGGATGTCCACATCGAACCGGCCGTGCGCTTCCACACCTTCGGCGAATCGAGCATCGACTTCAACGTCGTGCTGCATTCCAGTTACTTCGAGCATCAATTCCTGCTCAAGCACGAATTCATCAAGGCACTGACGCGCCGCTACCGCCAGGAAGGCATCGAGATTCCATATCCGGTACGCACCGTGCTGCAGCCTGACCTCACAAAATAACGGGCCTGTGGATAACTCGTCCCCTATATCTTGTGTCCACTTATCCACAGTATGCAGGATTTCATCCACTCCCTGCTGTGGATAATTTTCTTTTGGAGAATCTTTATTCATTTTCAAAATTGAAAAAGACTGGCACGGCCTTGCCAGCAGGCCGTGCATCCCTGCTGCTCCATTTGTCAATATGAATATTCTCTATCTATCATGTATATATATGCAAATATTCTTGTGGATAAGCAGAAGTGTCAGAAAACTACATGTAGTATGGGTATTGACGCTCGAACAATAGATATAGTATAATTTGGTCAAGCGCAACGGAAAAGCCCCTTTTTCCGCGATGCTTAAACATACAGATTGCAACAGGTTTCACACGAGATAACACGAGATAAGGATAGGTGACCCTTTATGGTAGTCAACGGCATTGATGTCAAAGTAAACGGACTTTCCGATGTTTCCGAGCAGGAAATCGTCAACTATATCGATTATGTCGAACAGCAGACAAACGAAAAAGTCAGCAGCCTGCAGCTCTCCGCAGCACAGGATGGACAGGTTGATATCCAGTACGAGCTCCAGCCGCAGAAATTTGAACGCATCCGCCGCATCACGGGCTACCTCGTGGGCACGATCGATCGTTGGAACAACGCGAAGCGCGCCGAAGAGCACGACCGCGTCAAGCACAGCCTGCATTGATTGCAGAAATCAAAAGCCGCTGCCATCCCCCCGGCAGCGGCTTTCTTCGTGTCTCTGATTCATTTGCATGTTCACAGGAAAGGACGATCATCATGCAGAACACCTTGCGCATCGCCGGGGTCGTCGACGATTCCGTCGTCGATGGCGACGGCATACGGTATACCATCTTCGTACAGGGCTGCCCGCGCCGCTGCCACAACTGCCAGAACCCCGAAACGCAGCCGCTTGAGGGCGGACGTGAGGAAACGATTGAACACCTCATGGCGGAAATGAAAGAAAACCCGCTGCTGACCGGCGCGACCTTCAGCGGCGGCGAACCCTTCCTGCAGCCGGCTCCGCTGGCTGCGCTCGCACATCGGGTCCATGACGCGGGCCTCGATGTCTGGTGCTACAGCGGCTATACGCTCGAAGAGCTCCGGGATCGCCATGACAAGGCCACAGACGACCTGCTCGCAGCCATCGATGTGCTCGTCGACGGCGAATACATCGAAGCGGAACGCGACCTCACGCTCCACTTCCGCGGCTCGCGCAACCAGCGCGTCATCGACATGAACGCCACGCGCAAGACCGGCGCGACCGTCCTGCTCTATGAGGACTGAGCCGCCGTTAAAAGCATGACAAAAAGCAGCCAGCAGCACGTGATTGACACGCGCCGCTGGCTGTTTTCTTTGTCTCTTTTTTGTCAAACGCTCATTTCACGACGAGGACCGGGCATTTCGACTGTTCGACGATGTACTGGCTGACGCTGCCGAGCAGGACGCCCTTAACGACGCCGAGTCCGCGGCTGCCCATGACGATGAGGTCCATGTCGTTGCTCGTCGCAAAGTCGAGAATGACGACGGCTGGCGATCCCGTCTCCGAGAATGCTTCCTTCTCGATGCCGGACGGAACCATCTCCATCGCGCGGTCGAGGATGACATTGCCGGCTTTCGTCACAGCTTCGAGGATGGCATCCGACAGGCAGGCGTTGATGGCGAGCTGATTGATGTTGGCGACATAGAGGAAATTGAGCTTGGCATCACATGCCTCTGCCAGGGAAATAGCCTCCGTTATGGCGCGATCCGAACCTTCCGAACCATCTACTGGTACCAGGATATTTTTCATCATAGTATTACCCCCTTAATTGGTAATCCAAATCAACGATGAGGATTTTCTTTCACTACGGTCACCGGGCATTCAGCCTCTTCAAGCACGGCGGAACTGACGCTGCCGAGCAATGCCGCATGAAGCGCATCCATGCGGCGGCTGCCCACGACAATCATGTCGCTGTGCCGCTCCTTGGCAAAGGCCAGTATGGTTTCCGCCGGGCTGCCTGTCCGGTGATAGACCTCGTGGACCGCGATCTCCGGCAGGAGCTTTCCGGCCCGCTCGAGGATGGCATGGGCTTCCGGTCCGATGGGTCTTGCCACACTGTCCGGCAGCCAGGACACTTCCTCGGCATCCGTATTGCTATCGAAGTACGATACATGCAGGATATCGATGGAAGCCCCCGTACAATCGGCCAGTGCTGCAGCGAACCGCACCGCTTCATCGGAGGCCCCGGAGCCGTCCACCGGCACCAGGATCCGAGCCAGCCTTACCATACGCATCCCTCCCGTAGTATTTCTATGTATGGTTATAATTCGCTCAATCATGGGCAAATTCCTCTAAATTCTCCAAAAACTTGTGGAGGATTTCAAAGAATTTTCGATTGACAGTTTTCCGCTGAAAATGATAGACTGGATAAAATAAAATGAGCGAAGTGTTACGTTGTAAACATTTTCTTGCCCAGCTCACCGAACTATCCCAAAGGAGGCTCCCCCATGTCTGAAGAAAACAAGAAACCGGCCAGGACGAATGCCGAGATTGTCGCCGAGACGACCATCGCCGATGTCTACCATGCAGCCAAGCAGCTCGAAGGCGTGGCGCGGAAGACGCGTCTCATCCACAGTGATTTCTTTTCCGAGCTCTGTCACAACGACGTCTGGCTCAAGCCCGAAAACCTGCAGCATACCGGCGCATTCAAGCTGCGCGGCGCATACAACAAGATCAGCCAGCTGACGCCTGAGGAACGCAAGAAAGGCGTCATCACGGCTTCGGCCGGCAACCACGCACAGGGCGTCGCCTATGCAGCCCAGAAGCTCGGCGTCAAGGCCGTCATCTGCATGCCGGCGACCACGCCGATCCTCAAGGTTGAGGGCACGAAGGCCCTCGGTGCCGAGGTCGTACTCTACGGCGATGGCTTCGACGATGCCTACGCACACAGCCTCGAGCTTCAGAAGAAGCACGGCTACGTTTACATTCACCCGTTCAACGACCTGCAGGTCCTGCTCGGCCAGGGCACGACGGCACTTGAGATCATCGATGCCCTCAAGGATGTCGACGCCATTCTCGTGCCGATTGGCGGCGGCGGCTTCGCCTCGGGCGTGGCTCTCGCGACGAAGCTCGTCAACCCGCAGGTCAAAGTCATCGGCGTCGAGCCGGAAAATGCCGCCTGCATGAAGGCGGCGCTCGCTGCCGACAAGATTGTGACGCTCTCCTCCGCTGACACGGTGGCCGATGGCTGCGCCGTCAAGACAGCCGGCACGCTGACCTTTGAATTCTGCAAGAAATACCTCGACGACATCATTACGGTTTCGGAAATCGACATCATGAACGCGCTGCTCTCCCTCATCGAGAAGCACAAGCTCGTCGCCGAAGGTGCCGGCGTCCTCTCGCTCGCCGCACTCAGCAAACTTCCGTTCTCTGGCAAGAAGGTCGCCGCGATCATCTCGGGCGGCAACATCGATATCTCGACGATCTCCGCTCTCATCGACAAGGCCCTCATTGCCCGCGGCCGCGTCTTCTGCTTCTCCGTCCAGCTGCCGGACAAGCCGGGTCAGCTGCTCAACGTCTCGCGCATCCTCGCCGAGGAAAATGCCAACGTCATCAAGCTCGACCACGACCAGACGAAAGTCACCGACAGCTTCAAAAAGGTCGTGCTGACCGTAACCGTCGAGACACACAACGAAGAGCACATTCGGCACATCATCGCCGCGCTCAACAAGAACGGCTACGATGTAAAGAAAGTTTACTGATACCTGAATCGGCAAAAATCGCACATGGCACAGGAAAGCGGCCCCATCCGGCATCTGCCGGAGCGGGCCGTTTTTATATTGGTGGCCGTTCCAAAAAGAACGAATATTCTCCGAATAAAAAATATAGAACCTTTATTTTATCCATTGACTTTCCTGCAATCCTGTCTATATAATGAGGTATCTCATTCATCTCTTTTTCAGATGAAATTCATCACTTTATACGATGAGAAAGGACTGACCCCATGTTTCTGATCGCCCTCTCCCCGATTCTCTGGCTCATCCTCGCACTGAGCGTGCTCAAGATGGCGGCTTACAAGGCCTGCCCGCTGGCACTCCTCATTGCCCTGGCCGCCGGCATCTTCGTCAATGATATGAGCATCCCGCATGCCGTCCAGGCTACGCTTGAAGGCGTGGCCCTCGCATGCTGGCCAATCCTGCTCGTCATTGTCGCTGCCATCTTCACCTACAATCTCTCGCTGCAGACGAAGGCGATGGATGTCATCAAGAAGATGCTGACCTCTGTCAGCAATGACCGCCGCGTGCTCATCCTGCTCATCGGCTGGGGATTCGGCGGGTTCCTCGAGGGCATGGCCGGATTCGGCACGGCCATCGCCATCCCTGCGGGCATGCTCGCGGGCATCGGCATCAATCCGGTGCTCTCGGCCATGGTCTGCCTCATCGCAAATTCCGTGCCGACGGCTTACGGTTCCATCGGTATCCCGCTCGTCACGCTCGGCAACGTCACGGATATCGATCCCGTGCTGCTCGCGACGTACACGTCCCTACAGCTCGCACCGCTGACACTGCTCTGTCCGTTCCTCATGGTCATCGTGGCCGGCCACTCGCTCAAGGCCCTCAAGGGCATGCTGCTCATGTGCACGGCCGCCGCTGTCTGCTTCGTGCTGCCGGAGATTGCCGTCTCCATGTTCATGGGGCCGGAGCTCGCCGTCGTCGCCGGTGGCATCGGCGCCATGGCGGCCATCGTCGCCTGCGCGAAGCTCGTCCCGGTAAACGACCCGGCTTACGCAATGCCGCCGCACGGCCATGAGGATCCAGTCACGGCCGCTTCGGGCCTTAAAGCCTGGCTCTCATTCATCCTGATCTTCGTGTTCCTGCTGATGACCTCGAAGCTCGTCCCGGTCATCCACGACCCGCTGAACCTCATCAAGAGCAGCGTTCTCATCTACGACGGCCCCGGCGGCGAGCCCTACACCTTCACCTGGGTCGCCACCCCCGGCATCCTGATCCTGCTCGCCGCGTTCATCGGCGGCAGCGTCCAGGGAGCCAGCTTCGGCGAGATCCTGGGCTGCCTGAAGCGCACGGTCTACAATCTGCGCTTCACAATCATCACGATCATCACCGTCATCGCCACGGCCAAGGTCATGGGTTATGCCGGCATGACGCATGAGATTGCCGAGACTGCCGTCGCGGCGACGGGTACGGCCTATCCGCTGATTGCGGCCTTCATCGGCTCAATCGGTACGTTCATCACAGGTTCTGCCACATCGTCCTGCGTTCTCTTCGGCAAGCTCCAGACGGACTCCGCCATCGCCATCGGCGCGACGCCGGCCGCTCAGGCCTGGATTGCCGCCGCGAATGCCACGGGTGCCTGCGCCGGCAAGATGATCTCGCCGCAAAGCATCGCCATCGCCGTCGCCTCCATCGGCACGGTCGGCTGCGAGGGCAGGCTGCTGCATTTCGCCGTCAAGTTCTATCTGCCCTTCATCATCATCATGGGCTGCATCGTCTATTTCGGCCAGCACATCGTCGGCTGACCATCCCAGCGCTCTCCTCACGCCTTTCTGCCCTGCCGGCAGGAAGGCTTTTTCTATGCCGGTTTTTATTATGTGTTATACTAAAATAAACAGGAAAACAAGGAGTTCAAAATATGATTGATTTAGGAAAACTGACGACCGAACAGCGCAATCCTGCGACAACGCAGATTGACTGCTGCCCAACAGAAGAAATGGTCACCATCATGCAGGCGGAGGATGCCAAGGTTTCCACGGCCATCCGGAAAATCCTGCCGGAGATTGCCCGGGCGATTGACGCCACGGCCGCGCGCCTGGCAGATGGCGGCCGCCTGTTCTACATCGGTGCCGGTACCTCGGGGCGGCTCGGCGTCCTCGACGCGTCCGAATGCCCGCCGACCTACGGCACGGACCCGGAACTCGTACAGGGCATCATCGCCGGCGGCGAAGCCGCCATGTTCCGCGCGCAGGAAGGTGCCGAAGACGACCTGACGCTTGCAGAGAAAGACCTTGCCGCGCGCCATTTCACGAAGGACGATGTGCTCGTCGGCATCGCCGCCTCAGGCCGCACGCCCTACGTCATCGGCGGACTCCGCTATGCAAAAAAGCTTGGCGCCCTGACCATCGCGCTTTCCTGCAGCGAGGGCTCTGAGATTGCAAAGCTTGCCGACATCGCTCTGACGCCCGTCACCGGCCCCGAAATTGTCACGGGCTCCACGCGCATGAAGGCCGGCACGGCGCAGAAGCTCGTGCTCAACATGCTCTCGACAGGCACGATGATCCGTCTCGGCAAGGTCTACGGCAACCTCATGGTCGATGTCAAAGCCAGCAACCACAAGCTCGAGGAGCGCGCCCGCCGCATCGTCATGCAGGGCAGCGGCTGTTCGCGCGAAGAAGCCGAAGCCGCCCTGAGGAAAGCCAACGGCCGGGCAAAACTCGCCATCCTGCTCGTCGTGACGGGCTCCACGGCAGAAGAAGGCCGCAAGGCCCTGCAGGAAAGCCGCGGTCACCTGCGCGAGGCCATCCGCTCGTTCACAACAGATTGCCCCAAAGGTGCAGGCTGCCGGAAGGAGGGCTGAATCATGGACCACGAAGCACTCGCCTGGCAGATCTTCCTGCTGACGGGGCCGGCGGAAAACATCATTTCCGTCACGCATTGCATGACGCGCCTGCGCCTTGTTCTCCGGCAAAAGGATGCCGCGATGGTTGCCTCGCTCGGCAAACTGCCGGGCGTACTCGGCGTCCACGATGCCGGAGAGGAGCTCCAGGTCATCCTGGGACCCGGCCGCGTCGATAAGGTAACTACTGCCTATGAAGCCCTCATCACGGGAGAAAAGGCAGCTGACGCCCCTCAGGCACAGGCCGCCAAGCCGCAAGAGGAGGATGCCGCATCATCGCCCGAGACTGCTGCCATCGGCGACGGAAAGGCCCTGCACGCCAGGATACGGGCACGCAACGCCACGCCCATCAAGCTGCTGTTCAAGCGCATCGCGAGCATCTTCATACCGCTGATCCCGGCCTTCATTGCCTGCGGACTCATCAGCGGCATCCTTAACGTAGCGGGCAAGGCCGATCCGGCCTTCACCCAGACCACGCTCTACCAGCTGCTCGCCATTGCCGGCAACACCGTATTCTGGGGCATGAACCTTTTCGTCGGCTACAATGCCGCAAAAGAATTCGGCGGTACCCCGATCATCGGCGGCATTCTCGGCGCACTCATCAGCCATCCGTCGCTCGCCTCGGTCGAGCTCGGCGGCGAAGCCCTCGTGCCGGGACGCGGCAGCGTCATCGCCGTGCTGCTCGTCGCAGCTCTGCAGTCCCTCATCGAGCGCGGCCTGCGGCGCGTCATCCCTGATATGTTCAGCCTGTTCCTGACGCCGCTCTTCACCTTCCTCCTGGCCGGCACAGCCGCCATCTGCGTCCTGCAGCCCCTGGGCGGGCTGATCTCCGATACCATCGGCAGCGCCGCCACGAACGCCATCGGCTCAGGCGGCGCCATCACGGGCTTCCTGCTGGGCGGCGCCTGGCTGCCGATGGTCATGCTCGGCGTGCATCAGACGTTCACCCCCATCCACGCCGAACTCCTCTCCCGCTACGGCGTCACCATCCTGCTGCCCGTACTTGCCATGGCCGGCGGCGGGCAGGTCGGTGCCAGCATCGCCGTCTACTGCAGGACGCACAACCGCTTTCTCAAGAAAACCATCGCTTCCGCCCTGCCCGTCGGCATCATGGGCGTCGGGGAACCTCTGATCTACGGCGTCACGCTGCCGCTCGGCAAGCCCTTCCTCGGCGCCTGCATCGGCGGTGCCTTCGGCGGAGCCGTGCAGGCCTCGTTCATGGTCGGCGCGGCGACGCTCGGCATCTCGGGTCTGCCTCTTGCTGCCGCCACCGACCAGATCCCTATTTATCTCCTGGGTCTCCTGACCGCCTACGTCAGCGGCTTTGCCGCAACCTGGCTGCTCGGCTTTGACGATCCCCCGGAGGAACGTACACCAGATACTTCACATAAATAAAGGAGGATTGTCATGGAAAATGGTATCTCGATCTACCCGGGACTCGACAATACACTGGAAGAAAACCTCCAGCTGATTGAAATGGCAGCAGGCTACGGGATTCACCGGATCTTTACCTCCCTTCATATCCCGGAAACCGACACGACGGCGCTCAAGCGCGAATTCGGCCTGCTCCTGCAGGCGGCACACCGCCATGATATGGAAATCATTTCCGATGTTTCTCCCGCCATGCTGCCGCTGCTCGGTCTCAAGGAATTCAATCCCTCGGCACTGCGCATGCTCGGCATCACGACCCTGCGGCTCGACGACGGCTTTTCCTGGCAGGAAATCGCCGGCCTGACGCGGCGCTATCCGGAGCTGCGCATCCAGCTCAACGCCTCGACCACCACGAGCTCCGTGCTGCAGCATCTGCGCGATGCCAATGCCGATTTCTCGCGCATCGAGGCCCTGCACAACTTCTACCCGCGCCGCGGCACGGGCATCAGCGAAGAAGCACTCGTCCATGCCAATATCCGGCTGCACCGCTTCGGCGTGCGCGTCAGCGCCTTTGTCCCAAGCCGTGACGGCCGCCGTCGTTCGCCGCTCGGCGACGGGCTGCCCACACTTGAGGACCATCGCGACGTCTCGACAAGCTTCGCGTCCCGTCACCTCGTTGCGCTTGGCTGTGACGCCGTCTTCCTCGCCGATGCCCTGCCCACGGAAGACGAGATTGCTGCCCTCGCCGCCCTCAAGAACGACCGCGTGATCCTCAAGGCCCGTCTGCTCACCTCCGACGCGGCCGAGCGCCAGTTGCTAACACATCCCTTCACGGCACGCCTCGACGAAGCGCGCGATGCCATCCGCGCCCAGGAGAGCCGTCCGCTGCTGAAACAGGCGGGATCTGCCATCCATCCGGACCATACCGATAAGCGCCCGATCGGTGCCGTCACCATCGACAACGAGAAATACGGCCGCTATATGGGAGAGCTCCAGATCATCCGCCGCGCGCAGCCTGCCGATCCGCGCACCAACGTGGCTGCGCAGCTTCTGCCCGAAGACCTGCAGCTCATGCCCTACATCACGCCTGGAAGAAAATTTTCATTCCAGTTCCTGGAACAAACTGATATAATATAAATAATAAACAAGGAAGGAATTTGGTAAGACATGAACCAGAACGAAGATCTCTGCGAAATCCATCATCCCCATCCCGATAAAGTCCAGGATGCGCTCCTGCACCGCCTCGACGATGAGACGAGCCTGAGGCTCGCGGAGCTTTTTAAGATTCTCGGCGACCGGACGCGCATCAAGCTCCTGTCGCTGCTCGCAGCCGAAGAGGAGATGTGCGTCTGCGACATCGCCCAATCCCTGCAGATGGGTCAGTCTGCCATCTCTCACCAGCTCCGCGTCCTGCGTGCGGCCCGCCTCGTCAAGTTCCGCAAGGAGGGAAAGGAAGCCTGGTATTCGCTCGACGACGACCACGTCGTCAAGCTCATCAATCAGGGACTCGAGCACGTTCGGGAATCCTGAGGTTTGTTCCGTTTTGTTTTGTGCGTCTCACAAAGGAAGGACTCATTATGCACAAACTGCGTTTCTTGCGGGCCGGCGTCTGCGCCGTGCTCTTCCCATTCTTACTGAATACGACCGCCCTGGCCGCCCCTGTCCTCAAGCTTAATTCGTCGGGCCGCGATGTCATGCTGCTGCAGCAGAAGCTCCAGAACGTCGGCTACACGATCAAGGACATCGACGGCATTTTTGGCGAGGAAACGCAGCGCGTCGTCACCCAGTTCCAGAAGGACAACAACCTCCGGGCCACGGGCATCGTCAACAATGCGACCTGGCGCGCCCTCAAGGACACGAAGTCCATCCACCACGGCTCCATCAAGGACAAGGAAGCTCTGCTCGAGCGTCTCAAGAAGACGGCGCCGTATTACGGCCCGACCGTCCCCAACAACAAGCCAATCCTCGAGCGCAGCAAGGTCAGCAGCATCATCTCGACGGCCAAGTCATACATCGGCGTGCCCTACAGCTTCGGCGGCGCGACGCCCAAGGCCTTTGACTGCTCCGGCTACCTGCAGTACGTCTTCGGCAAGAACGGCATCAGCATCCCGCGCCTCGCCGACGACCAGTACCGCCTCGGCCTGCGCACGACGAGCAAGAGCCAGCTCGAACCCGGCGACCTCGTCTTCTTCACGACTTACGAGCCAGGCCCTTCGCACTGCGGCATCTACCTCGGCGACGACCAGTTCATCCACGCCTCCTCAAGCCGCGGCGTCCGCATCGACAGCCTCTCCAACAGCTACTGGCAGCCCCGCTACATCGGCGGCAAACATATCGTCAAATGATGAATATCAAAGCAGGAGATACCAATTGGTATCTCCTGTTTTTGTGCCTGCTTCCTCATATCATATGCAGGAAGGCCTCATGCAGCCGCGTATCATGTCCGACTTCGGGATGGAAGGACAGGGCGAGCTGATGGTCATGGCGCACGGCGGTGACGTGGCCGTCCGTCTCAGAAAGGACTTCAACTCCGGGGCTGACCTGCTCGATGTAGGGAGCGCGGATGAAATTCTGGCGCATGCGGCCGATATGGCGTACTTCTGCCTCCGTGACAAAGCTGCCGAGCTGGCGGCCATAGGCGTTGCGGCGCACGGTGACGGGCAGCGTCCTGAAGCACGTGCGCGCGTCGTTGCTCAGGTGCTCGGCCAGCAAGATGAGCCCGGCACATGTCGCGAGCACGGGCATGCCCTCCTCAATCCATGACTTAATGGGCGCGAGCATGCCGCTCTCCATCAGGATCTTGCGCTGCACCGTACTCTCGCCGCCCGGCAGCACGAGGCCATCGGGCTTCTCTTCAAGGTCTGCCATGTTGCGCAGCTCATGGCACACGGCACCGAGTGCACGGAGCATCGCCTCATGCTCGGCAAAGGCCCCCTGCACGGCGAGTACACCAATCCTCTTTGCCATGTCACTTCCCCCTCTCCGCCATCAAAAGCTCAATCTCCTCTTCGTTGATGCCGACCATCGCCTCGCCAAGGTCTTCCGAAAGTTCCGCAATGATTTCCAGGTTCTCGTAGTTTGTCACGGCCTGCACGATGGCCCGGGCGCGCTTGGCTGGATTGCCCGACTTGAAAATTCCCGAACCGACAAAGACACCCTCAGCACCGAGCTGCATCATGAGTGCGGCGTCAGCAGGCGTCGCGATGCCGCCCGCGGCAAAGTTGACGACCGGCAGCCGGCCGTTATCGTGGACGTACTGGACGAGTGCATACGGCACAGCGAGCGCCTTGGCCGCCTCGAAGAGTTCATCCTCGCGCTTTGCGGTCAGCGCGGCAATCTGGGCATTGATCTTGCGCATGTGACGCACAGCCTGCACGACATCGCCCGTGCCCGGCTCGCCCTTCGTGCGGATCATCGAGGCCCCCTCGGCAATGCGGCGCAAAGCCTCGCCAAGATCGCGCGCGCCGCAGACAAACGGCACGCGGAATTTGTGTTTATCGATGTGGTAGGCATCGTCAGCCGGCGACAAGACCTCGCTCTCGTCGATGTAGTCAATATCGATGGCCTCAAGTACCTGTGCCTCGACAAAGTGGCCGATGCGGCACTTTGCCATGACGGGAATCGATACAGACTGCTGAATGCCTTTGATCATTTTCGGGTCGCTCATGCGCGAGACGCCGCCCGCCGCACGGATATCCGCGGGAATGCGCTCGAGCGCCATGACCGCACAGGCTCCGGCCTCCTCCGCGACCTTCGCCTGCTCCGGCGTCGTCACGTCCATGATGACACCGCCTTTCAACATCTGGGCCAACTGTTTGTTAAGCTCATAGCGGTTTTCCAGTTCTTCTTTCATCGGAAATCCTCCTCACGCGTTTGCTCTTTATCGTAAAAAATGATTACGTCTTTCAGTATACGCTTTACTGATATTATCAAAAGCATCAATCTTATTTATTTTTATAAGGTCAAAATAAAAAGCTTCCTCTCCGCCAAGCCGATACCATGGGGAATCTGGCCTGACAGGCAGGAATGAACTGACCTCATCACGAATGATGTCATAGAAACAATCTCTGCATAGAAATGAGGAAAAAACATGCTTTACACGATTCAAAATGACGAACTCTGCGTACAGGTCCGCGACCATGGCGCAGAACTGCGTTCCATCAAGGAACGCGCCGATGAAACGGAATACCTCTGGAACGGCGACCCCTCCTGGTGGAAATACAGCTCGCCGGTACTCTTCCCGATTGTCGGCAAGCTCAAGGACAACAAATACCGCGTGAACGGACAGGAATACGAGCTGCCGAGCCACGGCCTCGGACGCATCTCGGATTTCCGGCTCGTCGAGGAAAAGAAGGACCGCATCGCCTTCTCGCTGCTCTGGACCGATGAGTCCCTCAAGAAATATCCCTGGAAATTCGAGCTCGTCGTGGCCTATGAACTGCACGGCAGACAGGTAAAGGTCATCTGGACCGTCCGCAATCACGATGACCACGAGATGATCTATTCCATCGGCGCACACGGTGCCTACCGCTGCCCGATTGTCCATGGCGAAACGTTCGCCGACTGCTATCTGGAATTCAACCAGGAGGAAGATGCACCGAACATGCCGCTTAATGCCCAGGGCCAGTTCCTGCGCACAGCTGGCGACAAGCCGCTCAAGGGCACGAAGTTGCCGCTCAATTTCGAGGAATTCAAGGACGATGTACTCGCCTACCACAACCTTCGCTCCGATAAAGTCACGATCCGTTCGACCAAGAGCGAAAAATCCCTCTCCGTCATCGCGAAGGATTTCCCGTTCTGGGGCTTCTGGACGCCATCGCAGGGCGGTGCACCATTCCTCTGCCTCGAGCCGTGGCACGGCCATGCCGACTACGAGGATTTCAACGGCGATTTCGCCGAGCGTGAGGGCAGCGAGCGCCTCGCAGCCGGTGGGGAACAGAGCTTCACCTATACGATTGAGATCGGCTGAGCAGATAAAGAAAACAAACAAAAAGACCGGCAGATGATGCCGGCACAAAAAATCCCGGAAATCCAGCAAAGCTGGACTTCCGGGATTTTTTTTTATGCCGTATAGACGATTTCGCCGCCGATCAGGGTCTTTTTTACGCGGAAATCATCGGGCGAGATGATCACGATATCGGCCAGCTTGCCTTTTGCGAGCGAACCGAGGCGGTCGCAGACGCCGAGGTCCCGGGCCGGATTGACCGTAGCCATGGCCACTACTTCATGCAGCGGGGCCTTGCTGTTCACGAAGAAGTGATGGACGACCTCATGCATCGGCGCAATGCTGCCCGCCAGCGTGCCGTCTGCCAGACGCGCCTCTCCATTACGGACGAATACCTTCTGTCCGCCGAGTTCCGACTCGCCGTCGGCGAGCAGGCAGGCCCGGAGCGAATCGGTGATCAGGATGATGCCATCCTGCCCCTTCATATGGTAAACGAGTTCCTGCGCGGCCGGATGTACATGGAGATTGTCGCAAATAAGCTCGCAATGCGCATGCGGGTCCAGGAGCGCCGCGCCCACGATGCCCGGCTTCCGGTGATGAAGCGGCGTCATCGCATTGAAGAGATGCGTGATGTGGTAAAACGGGCAGTCCGCCATGATTGACCGCACTTCCTCATACGTGGCTGCGCTGTGACCGACCGAGACGATGATATCGTGCTTGGCACACGCTTCAAGGAAAGCCTTTCCCTGTAATGTTTCCGGCGCCAGCGTAATGATCTTGACGACATCGTCATACGGCTCCAGCCAGGAAAAGTCTGCTACTGAGATATTTGATTCTTTCTGTGCGCCCTTATACGTCTTGCTGATGAACGGGCCTTCCATATGCGCGCCGAGGATGCGTGCACCCGGATTCCCCTTGGCCTGCCGAATTCTCCCGAGTGCCGCTTCAATGCGCGGCCGGTCGTACGTCATCGTCGTCGGCAAAAATGACGTAACGCCCGTTGCCGGCAGCACCTGCTGCATCTTCGGCAGGGCCTCCGCATCTTCATCCATCGTATCCACGCCGGCACAGCCATGGATGTGTTCATTGATGAAGCCCGGCATCACGAAGGCTCCCTCTGCCTCAATGACCGTTTCGCAGTTATCCAGATTCACCGCATCCTGCGGGACGATGTCCGCAATGGTATCTCCTTCGTATAAGAGAACGTGATGATCCAGGGTCGTATCCGGCAGGACAAGTCTGCCATTTATGATTGCTTTCATATGTTCCTCCTGTATGCTGCAGCTGCTGTATAGCAGCATCATCCTTTGTCATCATTATACCACACGCCTTCAATTTAGAAAATAAATTTCATTAATAAGATATTTTTTATTTTTATTATGAAATTTTATTGCATTTCTGAGAAGTCAGTGCTATACTTGTCTATGTAATCCGATAGGCCAGCGATTCAGCCGGCCGGCAGATGGCAGTATCTGCTGTATGAGCACGCAAGGAGGCAAATATGCTGGAACAATTCAAAGGCAAACTGATCATTTCCTGTCAGGCCCTGCCGGATGAACCCCTGCACAGTTCATTCATCATGGGACGCATGGCCCTGGCAGCCAAACAGGCCGGTGCCGTCGGCATCCGCGCACAGAGCACCGGCGATATCGTCGAGATCAAGAAGGTGACCGGTCTTCCAATCATCGGACTCATCAAGCATCCCTACGAGGACTCGGAAATCTACATCACGCCGACTCATGAAGAAGTCGAGGACCTGATTGAGACGGGATGCGAGATCATCGCACTCGATGCCACGCTGCGCCGGCGTCCCGGCGATGAAAAGCTGAAGGATCTCTTGGATATGATCCATGCAGCCGGCCGCCTGGCCCTGGCGGATATCTCCAACGATGACGAGGGACGCAATGCCGAAGCGATCGGCTTTGACTGCGTATCGACGACGATGTCCGGTTACACGCCGTACACGCCGCAGTTCGAGGGTCCGGACTTCGGCCTCATCGCCCGCATGGCCGGCGAGCTCTCCATCCCCGTGTTCGCGGAAGGACGCATCAATACGCCTGAAGACCTGAAACTTGCCTATCAGTGCGGTGCCTACGGTGCCATCGTCGGCTCGGCGATCACCCGCCCGCAGTTAATTGCCAAAAAATTTGTCGATATCTTAAAATAATTGGGAGGATTTCATCATGTCACAGAGAGATTTAAAGGGATTGTTTTCTGCACTGCTCGTTTCCTTTGACGAAGACGGCAATGTCAACGAGAAAGGCCTGCGCCAGATCATCCGCTACAATATCGACGTCAATCACATGGACGGTCTTTACGTCGGCGGCAGCACGGGTGAGAACTTCATGCTTGCCACGGACGAGAAGAAACGCATCTTCGAGATTGCCAAGGATGAAGCCAAGGATGACCTCACGCTCATCGCACAGGTCGGCTCGGTCAATCTGAAGGAATCCGTCGAACTCGCACATTTCGTCACGGATCTCGGCTACGATGCCATCAGCGCCGTCACGCCGTTCTACTATAAATTCACGTTTGATGAAATCAAGCATTACTACGATACGATCATCAACGGCGTGGACAACCGCATGATCATTTATTCGATCCCGTTCCTCACGGGCGTCGACATGAGCCTGAGCCAGTTCGGCGAACTCTTCAAGAATCCGAAGATCGTCGGCGTCAAGTTCACGCAGGCAGACTTCTACCTTCTCGAGCGCATCCGCAAGACTTTCCCGGACAAGCTGATTTATGCCGGCTTTGACGAGATGCTGCTGCCGGCCACGGTCCTCGGCGTCGACGGTGCCATCGGCTCGACGTACAACATCAATGGAAAACGCGCCCGCCAGATCTTCGAGCTGGCCAAGGCCGAGAAGATCACGGAAGCACTTGAAATCCAGCATGTCACGAATGACCTGATCACGGATATCCTCGACAACGGCCTCTACGGCACCATCAAGCTGCTGCTCCAGGAAGCCGGTGTCGATGCGGGCTTCTGCCGCGAGCCGATGAAGAAGTACACGCCGGAAATGAAGGCACGCGCCAAGGAAATCTACAAAAAGTATTTCTGAGGCATCCCCTGATTCCCCTTCCCTGAAATGAGAGAGCGCCCTGATGTCCTGGCGCTCTTTCTCTTGGCAAAAAATGCTCGTAATGGAGGATACGACTATGCATGAAGGTTTCACTTGGCTTGATACGACCGTCCTGGTCCTTTATCTCTTGGGTGTCCTGCTGGCCGGACTTTACTTTTCCAAAAAGGAAATGAAGGGCAAAGAATTTTTTAAAGGTGATGGAACCATTCCCTGGTGGGTTACCTGTGTTTCGATTTTCGCCACGCTCCTGAGCCCGATTTCCTTCCTTTCGCTGCCGGGCAATTCTTATCACGGTTCGTGGATTCTCTGGTGGGCTCAGCTCGGCATGCTGATTGCCATCCCCCTGACCATCAAGTACTTCCTGCCCATCTACAGTCGCCTGGAAATCGATACGGCCTACCATTATCTGGAAAAGCGCTTCCAGAGCAAGAATCTCCGCATTCTCGGCGCCACGATGTTCATCATCTACCAACTCGGCCGCATGTCCATCATCATGTACCTGCCGTCGATTGCCCTGGCGGAACTGACCGGCATTGACGTGAATATCCTGATCATCGTCATGGGCGTCATCGCCATCATCTATTCGTACTCCGGCGGCCTCAAGGCCGTGCTCTACACGGATTTCATCCAGGGCACGGTGCTCATCATCGGCATCGCCATGACCCTCGTGATCATGATTGGCGATATCCACGGCGGCTTCGGCACAATCATGGACACGCTGACGACCGGCCACAAATTCATGCTGCAGAACGAAGTCTGGCTGAGCCCGGACATCCTCTCGACCAGCGTCTTCATCGTCTTCATCGGCGGCGGCCTCGCCACCTTTGCTTCCTACGTCTCGAGCCAGGATATCGTCCAGCGCTTCACGACGACGACCGATATCAAGCAGCTCAAGAAGATGACGCTCGGCAACGGCGTGCTTTCCATTTTCGCCGCCACGGTCTTCTACCTCGTCGGCACGAGCCTCTACGTCTTCTACCAGCAGAACCCGGATCTCCTCATGACGACCCGCCAGGACCTCGTCTTCGCCTCCTACATCACGTATGAGCTGCCAGCCGGCGTCACCGGCATCCTGCTCGCTGCCATCTATGCGGCTTCGCAGTCCACGCTTTCCACCGGCATCAATTCTGTCGCGACCAGCTGGGTCCTCGACATCCAGTCGGTGCTGCATCCCGATATGGACAGCAAAAAGCAGACGCGCATCGCCAAGCTCGTTTCGCTCGGCATCGGCATCCTCTCAATCCTCGTCGCCATGGTCATGGCTGTCAGCGATATCCACTCGGCCTATGAATGGTTCAACAGCTTCATCGGCCTCGCACTCGGCGCCCTGGCTGGCATGTTCGTGCTCGGTGCCTTCTGCAAGCACGCAACGGCCAAAGGCGCACTGGCTGGCTTCATCTGCTCCACGGCTGTCGTCATGTACCTCAAGTATTTCGTACCGTCCGTTTCATTCTGGTCCTACACGGCCATCACGATTCTCATTTCCCTCGTCGTCGGCAATGTCGTGAGCCGCCTGACGGACAGGGCCTATACGGCACCGGAACGGGCAACGGTCGACTGATTTCTCCCCTTTCCCCTTCCCCGATTTGCAAAAGGAGTAATTACATCATGATTTACGGAAACATCCATCAGCAGGAAACATACGAATTCCTGCCCGCAGCCATCAGGCGCTGCCTGACCTTTGCCCGCACGCCGGAATTTGCCGCGCTCGCGACAGGCAGCCATCCCATCGAAGGCAAGGAGTGCTTTGTCAATATCGCTTCCTATACCACGAAACCAGAGGCAGAATGCAGCTGGGAGGCCCATAAGGATTATCTCGACATCCACATCCTCTCAGAGGGCAGCGAATATATCGATATCGCCTTCCTCGAGAATATGAAACTTGGGGCTTATCATAAAGACAGCGATTACCAGGAAGTCACGGGCAAATCCCAGGCGCGCGTCCTGTTGCAGCCGGGCGATTTTCTCATCTGCTTCCCGGAAGACGGGCACAAGCCCGGCATTGCTGCTGAGACTCCTGCGCCGCTCAAGAAGGGCATTTTCAAGGTACGCATCTGATTTGACATTGCTGAGGAGAAATCGTATGATGAAAAAAAGTACCATTTCGTCTGTTCAAGGAGCGCCCATGTACATCTGCATTGACATCGGCGGCACCGCCATCAAGCACGGCCTGGCTTCAGCTAGCGGCACACTGCTCCAGCAGGGCAGCACGCCAACGCATGCTCATGAGGGCGGCGGCCCCGGCATCGTCCGCACGGTCCGCCGGCTGATCCGGCAATACATAGAAACGAAGCAGGAAAATGACCAGATTGCCGGCATTGCCCTTTCGACAGCCGGCATGGTCGATCCCGTAAAAGGTTCGATTTTCTATGCACTGCCCGCTTCAATCCCCGATTACACGGGAACCGAATGGAAGAAGATGCTCGAAGCAGAATTTCATCTGCCGTGTGCAGTCGAAAACGATGTCAACTGTGCCGCGCTCGGTGAACTCTGGCGCGGTGCCGGACGCGGCTGCTCCTCGGCCTTCATGATGACGATCGGCACGAGCATCGGCGGCTGCGCCGTGTACGACGGGCACATCATCCACGGTTCTGGCTGCAGTGCCGGCGAAATCGCCTACATGCGCGTGCCCGGCGGGCGCCTGCATGAGCTCGCCTCGGCGACGCGGCTCGTCCACGACGTCGCTGCGGCCAAGGGCGTCGAACCGAAAACACTCAACGGCTACAAGGTATTCGCACTGGCAGCCGCAGGCGATATGGACGCCCGCCAGGCGATTGCCACCTTGTCCGGCCACATCGCTGACGCCATCGGCAACGTCATCACCGTCATGCAGCCGGAAGTCGTCATCCTTGGTGGCGGCATCATGGCGCAGGAAGCGGTCTTCCGCCCCCTCATCGAACAAAACGTATCCCGTCAGCTGCCGTCTGCCATGTACGAGCACACGCGCATCGCGTTTGCCACGCTCGGCAACGACGCCGGCATGATTGGTGCGCTTTGCCATCTTCTCCAGACGCAATGAATTAGGAGCGACTGTCTATGAACATTCTGGAACAATTGGAACATCCTGACTTCAAACCGTCCAAGTCGGATAGCGTCCTCATGGACTACATCCGTCAGCACGGGGACGTTTTCTGCACCTCGCCCATTGCCCGGCTGGCTCAGCTCAGCGGCATCAGCGAAGCGACAATCACGCGCTTTGTCCGGAAGATGGGATTTCCCAATCTCCAGCATTTCAAAGTCAGTCTGGCCGAAGAACTCTCCGGCCGCAGCCAGCAGCAGACCATCATCAACCACAATATCACGACGGATGAATCCATCCTGACGACGGCCAAAAAGCTGATGTCCATCAGTGTCGAGGCGCTGCGCCAGACCGTGCGTCACCTTGACGAGGACATCATCGCCCGCACCGTGAAGCTCCTGACCAACGGCCACCGCATCTACTTCATCGGCCTCGGCAATTCCGGCTTCGTCGCCGACGATTCCGCCTACAAATTCCAGCGCATCGGACTCGATGCCATCGGACTCGACAACAGCCATCTGATCATGCTGCACATGTCGCTAATCCATCCCGATGATACCGTCATCGCCATCAGCCATTCCGGCGAATCCGCGGAAATCCTGCAGGCAGCCAAGCTGGCCAAGAAAAACGGGGCTCGTCTTGCCGCGATTACCTCGAATCCGCATACCATCCTTCGTCAATACGCCGATCTCTGCATTTTCTACAAGACCAAGGAAACCATGCTGGAAACCGGCTCCATCGTCACGAAGTTGACCCAGATCTTTATCATTGATTTAATTTACACCCAGGTTGTCAAAGAACGGCCTGAGCAGTCTGTAAGGAGCAAGCAAGACACCGCTGACGCCATCAACATCCTGCGCCTCAGCGAGTGAGCTGCAGATAGGAGAATACCATGCGTGTAATTATTACGAATTCATATGATGAAATGAGTAAAGAAGCAGCTAAGATTGTCGCGGGCCAGATTTATCTGAAACCCGACAGCGTCCTCGGACTGGCCACGGGCAGCACGCCTCTGCAGATGTACAAGAAACTCATCGCCGTTCACGAGATGGTCGGCCTCGATTTCTCCCAGGTCACGTCGTTCAACCTCGACGAGTACATCGGCATGTCCCCGGACAATCCGCAGAGCTATCACTACTTCATGAAGCACAACTTCTTTGATTTCATCAACATCAAGCCGGAAAACATCTTCATCCCCGACGGCATGGCTAAGGATATCGACACCGAAGGCAGGCGCTACGATGCGCTCATCGAGGAAAAAGGCGGCATCGACCTGCAGATCCTCGGCATCGGCCGGAACGCCCACATCGGCTTCAATGAGCCGGACATCAAATTCGAGGCGACGACGCACAAGGTCAAACTCGACGATGAAACCATCGAGGCCAATTCCCGCTTCTTCGAGAATGAATCGGAAGTCCCCCGCTACGCCATCAGCATGGGCATCAAGACGATCATGCTGGCCAAGAAGGTCGTCCTGCTGGCCAGCGGCAGCAACAAGGCCGAGGCCGTCTACAATGCGGTTTACGGCAGCATCAGCCCGAGCGCACCGGCCAGCATCCTGCAGCTGCACCGCGATGTAACGGTCATCGTCGACAGGGAAGCCGGCGCCCTGCTGCAGAAGCACGCGCAGCAGTAAGGTCCTGTAAACAGCACGAACGTCAAAAAGGGAACCAGGTGATTTTTCACTTGGTTCCCCTTTTTTTCGAACGGATGCAATGATGTGTGAGGTCAGCGGCGGCTGGCGGCCACGTCGGCAAAGGCCTTGCCGGCGGCCTCGATCGTGCGGTCGATATCCTCGTCGCTGTGCGCGCCCGACATGAAGAGCGTCTCAAACTGCGACGGTGCCAGATAGATGCCCTGCTCGAGCATGCTCTTGAACCAGACCTTGAAGGCCTCCTGATCCGACGCGCAGGAATCCTCGTAATCGTAAACTTCATGCTCGTTGAAGAAGATGCCGAACATGGAACCGGCCTGATGGGCCTGGATTGTGACACCGGCTTCTCTGGCCTTTTCGAGCCAGCCGAGCAGCAGCTTCTTCGTCTTGAGCGTCAGCATGCGGCTGTAGTCGGCCTCGCCGGGTTCCGGCTCAGCCGTGATGAGCTTGAGCGTTTCAATGCCGGCCGTCATCGCCAACGGATTGCCCGAGAGCGTGCCCGCCTGGTAAACGGGGCCAGCAGGCGAAACCTTCATCATGATGTCACGGCGTCCGCCATAGGCGGCAACGGGCAGGCCGCCGCCGATGATCTTGCCGAGGCACGTGAGGTCCGGCGTAATGCCGTAGGCTGCCTGTGCACCGCCGAGCGAGGCGCGGAAGCCGCACATGACCTCGTCGAAGATTAGAAGCGTGCCGTGCTCTTCCGTCAGGCGGCGCAGCGTGCGCAGGTAGCCCTGTTTCGGCGGCACACAGCCCATGTTGCCGGCCACCGGCTCGACGATGACGGCGGCAATCTCATCGCCCATCTCATCCATGACCTTCGTGATGGCTGCGGCATCGTTGTACGGCACGGAAATCGTATCGGCAGCCGTACCCTTCGTGACGCCCGGCGAACTCGGCACGCCGAATGTCGCCATGCCGGAACCGGCGTTGACGAGCAGGCTGTCACTGTGGCCGTGGTAGCAGCCGATGAACTTGACGATCTTATCGCGTCCCGTATAGCCGCGTGCCAGGCGCAGAGCGCTCATCGTCGCCTCCGTGCCCGAGTTGACCATGCGGATGATCTCGATGGATGGATAGACCTTCATGACGAGTTTCGCAAGCTCCGACTCCAGAAGCGTCGGCGCGCCATAGCTCGTGCCGCGCTCAGTGGCCTCCTGCAACGCCTTGACGACATTGGGATGTGCATGACCGACGACCATCGGGCCCCAGGAACCGACGTAGTCGATGTACTCATTGCCATCGATGTCGAAGATGCGGTCGCCCTTCGCCTTCGCGATGAACGGCGGGTTGCAGTCGACGTTGGCATACGAGCGCACCGGGCTGTTGACGCCGCCCGGCATCAGATTCTTGGCCTCTTCAAAGGCCGCTTTCGATTTTTCCAGATTCAGCATCGCTTACTCCTCTTCCTGCAGCCATCTTGCGGCATCCATGGCATGATATGTGATGATGATGTCGGCACCGGCACGCTTCATGCTCGTCAGCGTCTCGAGCACGATGCGCTTCTCATCGATCCAGCCGTTCTGCGCCGCAGCCTTGACCATTGCGTACTCACCGCTGACGTTGTACGTGGCAATCGGATGATGGATGTGGTCGCGGACCTGACGCACGATATCGAGATAGGCAAGCGCCGGCTTGACCATGATGATGTCCGCGCCTTCCATGACGTCGAGGTCGACTTCCTTGAGGGCCTCGCGCGCATTGGCCGGGTCCATCTGATACTGGCGGCGGTCACCGAACTGCGGCGCGCTGTCTGCCGCATCGCGGAACGGACCGTAATAGCCCGATGCGTATTTGACCGCATAGCTCATGATGGAGACATTGATGAAGCCATGTGCATCGAGGGCTTCGCGGATGGCAGCCACGCGGCCGTCCATCATGTCAGACGGTGCGATGATGTCGGCGCCGGCCTCAGACTGCGAGACGGCGACTTTCTGCAGGAGCTTGAGCGTCTTGTCGTTATCGACGTAATGACCTTCGAGATGGCCGCAGTGACCGTGCGTCGTGTACTGGCAAAGGCAGACATCGCCGACGATCATGAGCTGCGGCACGGCAGCCTTGATGGCCTTGATGGCGCGCTGTACCGGGCTCGTCGGATCCCAAGCCGAGGAACCATCCGCATCCTTGTACGCCGGCAGGCCGAATACCTCAACGGCCGGAATGCCGAGTGCAGCGATTTCCTTGGCCAGCTCGACCGCATTATCCACCGAGAGATGGTAGCAGTTCGGCATGCTCGGGATCTCTTCCTTCACATGTTCACCCGGTACGACGAAGATCGGATAGACAAAATCCTTGGCCGAAAGATTCGTTTCGCGGACCATGGCGCGCATGGCCGGCGTGATGCGCATGCGGCGCGGACGAAGTTTCTGATTGTACATAACAACATCTCCTAAGGTTCAAAACGGAAGCCGCCCTTACGGGCACGGCATTCCATGAAAATACAGGATTCAAAAAGAACTCTTGCGAGCAGACACTCACAATGATGCCCGCATGGCCTCGACCAGGCCTTCAATCGTGTACGTCTTCGCCACGACGGAAGGCTCGATGCCCTGCGCGCGGGCGGTCGCTGCCGTCACCGGGCCGATGCAGGCCGTGCGGACATGCTGCAAGGCTTCCATACCGCCAAGAATCTTGATGAGATTCAATACCGTCGAAGAGCTCGTAAACGTCACGAAATCGATTTCCCCGTTCGCGAGCGACTCACGAAGGGCTTCCGCCTCCTCCGCAGAAACCTCGGCCGCCACCGTCTGGTAAACCGGCACGACATCGACCGTCGCTCCCTGCTCGCGCAGCTTCTCCGGCAGGATCTCACGCGCCTCTGCCGCACGCGGCAGCAGGATCTTGGCATGCGGCGGCAGCTTGCCCTTGAGCGCCTCGATGACGCCTTCCGCACGGAACTCCTGCGGCACGACATCGGCGCGGATGCCGTAAGAGAAAAGCTTTTTCGCCGTTGTCTGGCCGATGGCCGCAATCTTCGCATAGCCTAGGGCTCGCACGTCCCTGCCTGCCTTGTCGAGGCGCGCGAAGAAGCGTTCCACGCCATTCGTGCTCGTGAAGATCAGCCACTGGTAATCGGTGATATGCCCGATGGCCTCATCGACGGCACGGTAATCATCAGCAGGAGCTGCGATGGAAATCGCCGGTTTCTCGATGACGCGGGCACCGAGATTTTCCAGCAGAGCCGTGAGCTTCGAGGCCTGGCTGCGCGCCCGCGTTACAAGTACCGTCTTGCCAAAAAGCGGTCGCTGAGAAAGCTTGTCAAACCACTGCAGCTTGTCCCGGAGCTTCACGACCTCGCCGACAATGAAAATGGCCGGCGGTTTCAGACCCGTGCGCTTCACATCCTCGGCAGCCTTGCCCACCGTCGTGATGAGGACCTTCTGCTCCGGCTTCGTGCCCCAGCGAATCACGGCAGCCGGCGTATCGGCCGGGCGGCCGTTGTTGATGAGTTCCTGCGTGATGTGCGGCAGGTTGGCCACGCCCATCAGGAACACGAGCGTATCGACGCCCGTCGCGAGCTTGTCCCAGCGCATGTTGCTCTGGCCCTTCGTCGGGTCCTCATGACCCGTGATGACAGCAAATGACGTCGCGACAGCACGGTGCGTCACGGGGATGCCCGCATAAGCCGGCACGGAAATCGCCGACGTGATGCCCGGCACGATCTCAAACGGGATGCCGTTCTCCTCGAGCAGGATGCCCTCCTCGCCGCCGCGGCCAAAGACAAAGGGATCGCCGCCCTTGAGGCGCACGACCGTCTTGCCTTCCTTTGCCTTATCCACGAGCAGCTGATTGATGTCGCCCTGCTTCATCGTGTGATGGCTCGAGGCCTTGCCGACGTAAATGTACTCGGCTTCCTCAGGCGCCCACTTCAGGATGCGGTCGTCCGCCAGCCGGTCGTAAACGACCACATCGGCCTTCTTGAGGCAGTCCACTGCCTTGATGCTGACGAGGCGATAATCGCCCGGGCCTGCGCCCACCAGATATACCATACCAGCCATGTATTGATCTCTCCCTTTTCAAGCATTCTATTGCCAGCAGCGGCTGCCATCCTCTTTTTTCAGCAGCCCTGCTGAAAAAATCACGAGCGGTCGAGCAAGAGCCCGAGCTCATGCAGGATGGCAAGACCGCCCGCCGCGAGCAGCCGGTCGGCAAGCTCACGGCCGAGAACGGCAGCTCCTGCCGCACTGCCGCTGAGTTCATCACGGTACAGGCGGCCGCCATCCAAGGAGGCAATCACCGCCTGCACGCGCAGCCGGTCTTCATCGAGCGGCGTCGCATAAACGCCGACCGGCACCTGGCAGCCGCCCTCGACCCGCGCGAGGAAGGCCCGCTCTGCCTCTGCACAGCGCACCGTCTCCGCATCGTTGAGGAACGCGATGAGCTCACGCACTTCTTTATCCTCGCGGCGCGTCTCGATGGCCAGTGCCCCCTGCCCCACGGCAGGCAGCACGAGTTCCTGCGGCAGGACCTCCGTGATGTGGTCGCCAAAGCCCAGACGCTTGAGCCCCGCCACGGCCAGGATGATCGCATCGAAATGATCTTCCTCGAGCTTGCGCAGGCGCGTATTGACGTTGCCGCGCAGATCCTCAATATGAAGATCAGGGCGTGCATGCAGGAGCTGCGCCTTGCGGCGCAGGCTCGACGTGCCGACTTTGGCGCCCTGCGGCAGATTCCGCAGGGTCTTGTAGCGCGGGCTCACCACGGCATCACCCGGATCAAAGCGCTTCGTGATGGCCGAGATGACGAGGCCCTCCGGTACCTCCGTCGGCATATCCTTGAGGCTGTGCACGGCAATATCGATGCCGCCAGACAGCATATCCTGCTCCAGCTCCTTCGTGAAAAGCCCCTTGCCGCCGATCTTGGCGAGCGGCGCATCGAGGATCTTGTCGCCCTTGGTCGTCATGAGTTTCTTCTCGACCCGCAGCGACGGATAGCGTTTTTTCAGGCAGTCCGCCACGTAATCCGCCTGCCAGAGGGCCAGCTTACTGCTCCGCGTACCGATAATGATTGTGTCGTTTCTCACTGGTTCCCGTCTCCCCTATTGTATCAAGTTTGAATAAGGCGCGCATGGCGTCGATGTAGAACTGTTCATTCGGCGTGCCGGCGGAAGCATTGAGCTTCATCATCGGCATGCGCAGGATCTTGCGCACGATCATGCGTGTCATGTGCTCAATCTGCCGGCGCTCCGATTTCGTCAGATCCGGCAGCTTCGAGGAAGCCCGGTGGATTTCCCGCAGGCGGATGCGCTCGCAGCGCTCCGAGAGCAGGGCCATCAGCGGCCGGAATGACAGATACTGGAACTTGTCCTCGATGGACTGCACCTCTTCTTCGACGATGCGTTCAGCGCCCCTGGCCTCGGCCTGGCGTTCCTGAACATGCTCATCGACGACAGCCTCGAGCGCATCGATGTTGTAGAGGATGACCCCCTTTATGTTGCTGACCTCCGGATCGACATCGCGCGGCACGGCGATGTCGATGAAGAAAATCGGGCGTCCCTTGCGCTTCGTCATGAGCTGGCGCGTCTCCCAGGGCTTGACCACATAATGCGGCGCACCGGTGGACGTGACGACCACATCGATATCGGCCGCATGCTTCAGCGCGCCCTCAAAGGGCACGGCCTCGCCGTGGAAGCGGGCGGCCAGATCCTGTGCCTTCTCGAAATGGCGGTTGGCCACGTAGATCTTCTTGATGCCGTGCGACACAAGGTGCTCGGCCGTGAGCTCCGCCATCTTGCCGGCGCCGAAAATCAGGGCACTCGACTGCTCGAGCGGGCCGAGCTTCTCGCGCGCCAGCTCGACAGCCGCATAACTGACTGAAACGGAATTGTACGCAATGCGGGTCTCCGTGCGCACGCGCTTGCCCGTCGCAATGGCGCGGTGGAACAGCGTGTTGAGCACGGTGCTCGTCGTGCCCGCCTCGCGGGCAATCGCGTAGGCATCCTTGACCTGCGACAGGATCTGGCCTTCGCCGAGCACCAGGGAATCCAGGCTCGACGCGACGCGGAACAAATGACGGATGCATTCCTCGTCGACAAAGGAGTAGAGATAGGCATCGATATCCTCCTCATTGCCCGTCAGGTCAAACAGGAACTGCTTGAGCGTGGCAAGGTCCTCCTGTGCATCATCGACCACGGCATACATCTCGCTGCGATTGCAGGTCGAGAGGATGACGGCTTCGGAAATCCCCTCGTATTCATTGAGGTTTTCGAGGCCATCGCGCACGGCTTGCTTGGAAATGGCAAAGCGCTCCCGCACATCAACAGGCGCCGTCTTATGATTCAGACCCAAACTCAGTAATTGCATGTTGAATTTCAACCTCCGCCTGGTCAAGATGACCAGCTTCCACTAAAGATAATACACGTTTATCGAGCGCCCGCCGCCAGAATGCCTGGCGCGCCTCACTCGTCGAGAGCTCCTGTTTCATCCGGCTCCGCAGGGCACTCAGATGCTCCAGCCACGGCCCGAGCGACGCCGGGAACTCCGCTTCGAGCTGCTGCCGCAGCTGGCGGGAAAGCGCCGGACTCCTGCCATTCGTCGAAACCGTAAAGAGCACATCCCCGCGCCGCACGCTGGCCGGTACCGTAAAATCAGAAAGCTCAGGCTGCTCAGCCGCATTGACGAGCGCACCGAGGGATTTTGCCTCCGCAGCCGCTTGCCGGTTGACGGCGGAATCATCCGTCGTGCAGAAAACCAGGAAGGGCTGCAGCGCAGAGAGACAGCCGCGCTCATACGGCTTTGGCAGCCATCGCAGCTTCTCCTTCGCCGCCATAGCAGCGAGCCGTTCCGTCAGCTGCGGCGCGATAACCGTCACATCTGCCCCGGCAAAAAGCAGGGTGGCCGTCTTCCGCTGTGCCACACGACCGCCTCCGACCACGACACACGACCGGCCACCCAATTCCATATTCAGGGGATACTGCATCGTCATCCCTCCGCACCCCGGCTCATTTCCAACTGCTATGAATCCGCATCAATTACGAATCTCATTCATAAATCAATTTCCTATCTTATTATAACCTAAATGCATCAAAAAAAAAAGAAGGGATGATAAGAATCCATCCGGCATCATTTTCGTCAGACGGGCCTGAAAACCATCCGTTCATGTCAAAAAATCGCCACTTCAGGACCCTTTCCTGCCGAGTCCCGCTAAACTTGGTATAATATAAAATAAGAATACGGCCTGCGGGCATGAGGGAGGAGATACGATGTTACGGATTGCAATTTGTGATGACCAGGCGGAACAAGTCCAGCTCATCCGAAAAGCAGCGGAAAACTACTTTAAGACCAAGCGAGAATTCGTCTCTTATGAAGACTTCGATAGCGCCTTTGCCTTCATCGATGCCATTGAGCATGGCGCTGTGTTCGACATTGTCCTGCTCGATGTCTGCATGCCGGGTCTTTCGGGCATGGACGCGGCACAGGAGCTCCGAAACCGGCACAGCAGGGCCGAAATCATCTTCCTGACCACGAGCGATGAATTTGCCGTCGATGCCTTTGCCGTAAAGGCGACGGACTATCTCCTGAAGCCCTTTACGCAAAATCAGTTCAACAAGGCTATGGACCGGGCCTTCTCCTACATCCGCCAGCGGAACAGCGCCAAGATGATCTTCCGGCTCGTGGGCGGCGGCATCCGGGTCGAGGAGATTGCCCGCATCCTGTACATGGAAAGCCATGGCCACATCATCCAAGTCCACCTCAGCGACGACACCATGCTGGAAACGAGAAAATCCATCCAGGAAATGAAAGAAGAACTCGACAAGATTGCGCCGGGACAGTTCGCTTCGCCCAACAAGGGCTACCTCGTGAACCTCAATGTCATTCATCTGATCAAGACAGAATACGTGGAGATTCATGGCCATCACATCCCGCTCGGCAAGCGCAAGTACCGGGAATTCCAGGAACTCTACTTCCAATTCATGTTCGCCACCTGAAGACAAACAGGAAACGGGAGCTGCACGTGCAGCTCCCGTTGTTTGTTTAATCCAGAGATTCAGCCGGCGCCATCGATACCTGCAGGTACGTGATGAACCAGCCATCCTTCTGCTGGCACAGGACACCAGCTTCGTATTTATCACGGAAACGGACCAGGGATTTCATGCCGAGGCCGTGCCCCGTGACATGCGTCACGGGCAAACCGTCGCCATCGAGCGGCACGAAGCCGGCAAACAGATTCTTCACGAGGATATTCAGCATGCCGCCCTGCCGCCGGGCCACCACCGTGATATTCCGGCAGTCCGGCGGCTGTCTGCGGCTGGCCAGCAGGGCATTCTCGAGCAGGTTGGACAGCACGATGGACAGATCCCCGCTGAACGGTATCTCCTCCGGCAGATCGACAGCCGCCGTAACGGGGATGCCCTCTTCCCTCGCCCGCGAAAGGTAAACCGTCAGGGCTGCATTGATGAGGACGTTCTGACAGTACCGCGGCAGTTTCGTGCGGTCAAACTCCGTGCCGAGCGACTCAATGTACGCCAGCACACCATCCTGGTCCCTGCGCTGCACGAGAGCCAGGAGCCTCGTCAGATGTTCCCGCCGCTCCTGGTAAATGGCCGCCATGCGCCGCTTCGAGTTCTGGGACATCTCCACATAATTCGCCGCTGATACGAGCTGCTGATGCAGCGTGTGATTCTTCTCATACGTATCGAGTTCCTCATACACCTCCACCTGCCCGCTGCGCACACTGGCCATGAGCAGAACGATCACGGCGAGCAGGAAAAAGCGCGCGCCGAGCAGGCTGAAATACTGCTCCTGCGAATCATAAAGGCTGATGTAGAGCGTATCGATGGCCAGCAGCATCGGGATGATCGTGATGGAACGCCAGTAACGCCGTGTGGACGCTTCCTGGAAGTGGCTGAACACATTGGTGAAAAAGCGCAGCAGGAAGGGAAAGGAAATCAGGCATAGCCCTCCGTAAAAGAGGATTTCCTCCAGATAAAGGTCCTCAAAGGGCGTATCGGGGAAGGCAGCCAGGAAGAAATGGCGCATGAAGGTATAGAAACAACTGGTGAGCAGGATGCGGAATGACAGAATGAACAAATGGCCGATCCAGAAGGGTTTCGTGAACCAGAGGCTCAGCAGGAAGGGCGGCAGCCAGCCCACATATCCCATCGCCCAGTAGGCAGCAGCATGCGAAGGAAAGATATCCTGCCCGAGCAGGAACTGGAAGCCGATGATTTCCAACAGGACCATGACGGCCCAGCAGGCAGCCAGCTGCCGCTTCTGCTTCTGTTCCAGGAAATTCCGGAACGGCAGGATCTGCAGGGAATAAAAGATCTGCAGGACCAGCGTGTAGATTGTCGTGATGCCAAGCGATACGAAGAATGCCTTCATTTCTTCACCATCTCTTCCTGGAGGCGCAACAGCAGCTGCTCTGCCTCCCGATAATGGCCGTTTTCCACGAGTTCCGCCAGCATCCGCAGCTGATGACGGCTGTCATGGCGCAGAATGGCCAGCTCCTTCTGTTCCTGGCGCAGGGAAACGGCATAATCGTTGAGCTGCGTCAACTGCTCCTGCAGCTGCAGATTCCGCTCCTTCAGGCAAAACATCTTCTGCACCTGCAGGATACCGTCGCGTATCGACATCACCAGGAACAGGCCGACGAGCAGCAGCACACACCTCGTGACCACGGTGTAAAGCTGGATGGAGGGCAGGAAGAGAAGCGAGGGATCCAGTGTCATGTACCCGGCGTTGCCGTGGTAGTAGCATAAGAGCAGCGGCACCGGGCCCAGGTACAGCCAGAACGACGGACGCTTCCCGAGGAGCTGACGGGGCGTGAAAAGCTGTCGCAGGATGCGCATCATCAGCGGCATCCCGAGCAGGAACAGCGTGAGGTAGATGACAAAGTACAAGTGGAAGCGGTTGAACATCCAGGCCTGCGGCAAAAGCAGCTTGAACACCTCGAGTGCCAGCGTATGAATTGAAATCATGTAGATGGCCTGCAGTCCGAGGACAAAGAGATGGCGGAACCAATAGGGCCGGATCGTGAAAATCAGCAGCAGGAAATGCGGCATATAACAGAAATAATACAGTTTCTGGAAAACGCCGTCATCAAACGTCAGCATTCCTCTGTAAAACAACAGGGACAGCAGGATAAACTCCAGCAGGAAGATGATGAGATGGCCGCCAATCAGGAAACGGCGCGTCGGCAGACCGGCGATGGAACGGAACGGATAGTAGCGCAGATAGGCCGGCGGCAGCAGTGAAACACAAAACAGGAACACGGTAAGGCAGATATAGCCCAAGGCATCAATCCCTCCTCTCGACATGACCAGGCAGCAGCCTCGCGCAGCGAAGGCATGCTCTCTCTGAAAATTATTATTGCTGACTTTCCGGCTTTTGTCAAACCATGCGCCCATTCCATGCGCTTACATGCGGGTGGACGCTTCTGCGCCGCCATCCGGCAGGGCATGTGCCGTCAGGAAGATCATGACTTCGGATTCCGAATGGCTCTTCTTGAGACTGCGGAAAAAATTTCCCAGGATGGGCAGGTCGCCGAGGAAGGGAATCTTGCTCATGGTGCGCGATTCCTCGCTGCCAATCAGGCCGCCGATGACCATCGTTTCTCCGTCCTGCAGGGACACGGTCGTATCGGCCCGGCGGTTCTGGAAGCGATACGCCTTGATATCGGCGACATAAAGAGGTGAGCTGACCTCGGTATGGACCTCGGCCGTGATGCGGCCATCGTCATGCAGGCGCGGGCGGCAGCGCAGGATGATGCCGGCCTGCCGGTAAGAGAAGGTCGTCGTCGTCGACGTCTCATTGACCGTCTGCGTCGGCACGGGGACCTCACCGCCGATGTTGATGACGGCTTCCCTGCCCTGCAGCGTCGTGATATTTGGGCGTGCGAGGATCCTGGCCTTGCCGTCCGATACGAGTGCATTGAGTTTGGCACCATAGTAGAACTCAAACGGGATGCCCTCAGGGCCGCGTCCGAACTGGATGATGCCGGGCACACCCTCGCCGCCCGTCGAGCGGTGAATCTCATACTCCTTTTCCTCACGGTTCGTGCCCTTGTGACGGTATATCTCACTGTGTTCCGGATAGCGCGGCAGACTCGACCACTGCCATTCCACGCCGAGCTGCTTCGCCGCATCCTTGGAAATCGCCACGACCTTCGCCTCAAGCGACACCTGCCGCGGCTCCACATCGAGTTCCCTCAGCAGGGACATCGTGCGCTGCGCTTCTGCCGCATCGCCGTAAAGCAAGAGGCTGTTCGTCGCGCTGTCGACCAGGATGCGTCCTTTCGCCTCCTCCGCCGCAGGCATCTCTTTTTCCTTCCCATCATGTGCCGGATGCTCTGCCATGAGACTGAGACTGGCAGCCCGGGCCAGTTCATACGGGTCGGCATGGCGCACAGGATAGACGTGAACGCGCTTCAGGGCGGCGGCTTTCGACGGCAGCGTCACAAGATACGCGTTCTCCTCCTGCACGAGCACCAGTCCCTTCAGTGCCGCCACTTGACGCAGCAGCTGCTCCGGCTCCGCTGATGCGGAAATCGTCACCTGGCCGCTGATGTCCTCATCAAAGATCAGGCTCATGCCCTTCATGCGCGCCAGCGACATCATGACATCCCGCACTTCGCCGCCCTCGACCTGCACCTGGACGGGCGAAGCCGAAGCGAACGGACTCACGAGAAAACTGCCCAAAGCGATGACAGCCGCCAGACTGCCCAGAAAAAAAGACTGCCTTCTGATACCCATGCCTTATACCTTCCTTTCCAGTTCTTTCACCTTAATCGGAATGACGATCGGAATGAAGCAAACGGAGATACTGTTCTCCCTGAGGCCCAATCAGCAGCACACCCTGCCGCTCGATTTTCTGCACCTGCCAGCTGGCAAACGACTCCCCCTCCGCAAGGGACGCACTTTTCGAGCCGGCCGCAAGGATTGCGAACCGCCCGGATTCCCCGTAGAGTATCCCGCGCAGGTGAACGGCAGATGACGCTTCTGCCGGCGTTCTCTGCTGCGGAGCAGCATCTGCTCCCTCCGGCTTCGAGACTGCACGTTCGCCTGCGCCTTGCGGCACGAATGCTCTCTCCGGTGAAGCATCTGGCCGTACAGATGGTTTGCCGGGAACAGACTGGCTATCCGCACGTTTCTCATGGTGCAGCGAGAAGGGATTGCGCAGCTCAGACAGCGGGATTTCCGCCAGAGCCGCTGGTTCCTGCTGCACGAGCTTCGGCTTTGCCCCGCTTTCCTGACTTCCGGCCTCGGCTGCCACGGGCTGCATCTCCAGCTGCTCCTCCCCCTCCGGCCAGCACCAGAGGACCAGCACGGCAAGGCCTGCCAGCAGCCCGGCCCCGCATTTTTGATGTTTTGTCAACGAGATTGTCAAGCGCCCACCTCCTGAATAGGTAAGAAAAAGAAAAAAGCCCTGCCGATACAAGACCGGCAGAGCTTTTGGTTCTTCCTTCAAAGGATCAGACGAGCTGAACCATTATTTATTGTTTTTTGCCTTGAGAGCCGCGAGTTTCGGTCCCATGATGCGCTTGTAGGACTCAACGCCCGGCTGGTTGAAGGCATCGACATCTGCGAGTTCGCCTTCATAGGCAACGCTCATAGCCAGCATGTACAGGAGTTCGCCGAGGTGATACGGAGTGAGCTCCGGCAGCGTGAAGCAAGCGTTGTAGCGCTTGTTGGAAGCCAGGGCATCGGCATTCGACTGACGAGCGACTTCAAGAGCCTGGCTCATCGTGACGCCGGAGATGTCCGCAAGCTTCTTGGCTTCCGGGAAGACATTCGGAATCGTGAGGTCATTTGCCCATTTGTCAATCTTGACGAACTGGACGACCTTGTTGAGCTTGCCTTCCTGATGCTGCTGGGTCTGGGAGTGCATGTCCGTCGTGCCGACCGCGACGAGCGGCGTGCGGCCGTAGCAGACTTCCTTGCCCTCTTTGTTGAACTGCTTGCCGAGAGATTCAGCGAGCAGCTGGATGTACCACTCGGAAACGGATTTGAGGTAATCGCCATACGGCATCATGACTTCGATATCGCGGCCATGCTTCTCGGAAGCGGCAAACTTCAGGAAAGCATTGAGCATAGCCGGGTTCTGCCAGATATCATCGTTCTGGCAGGCCTTATCCATGTCTTTTGCACCGTCGAGGAACGACTGGATGTCAAAGCCGATGCAGGCAGCCAGCGTCAGACCGACTTCGCAGAAAATCGTGAAGCGTCCGCCGACACCGTCCGGTACAGCGTACTGCGGCCAGCCCTTCTCGATGGCCAGCTTCTTGAGGAGCGTCGGGTTCTCGGTGTTCGGATCCGTGACAGCGACGACTTCGACATCGATGCCCGGGAACTTCTGCAGGGCATCATAGACGACCATGAAGTTCGACATCGTATCGAGCGTGCCGCCGGATTTCGAGATGACGAGCAGCAGGACCTTGAGATTGCGTTTCTCATGATACTGCAGGATCTTGGACTCATTCTCGAGATGATGAATGAGGTCGCCCGTGCTGCGCGGGTCAATGTTGTTGCCGCTGAAGTAGACCTGCGGGAAGCCGTTGCGCTCTTCCTTCGAAAGTTCGTTCCAGAACGAACCGCAGTGAACGTCGAACAGGACCTTGTTGCCGAGGTAGGAACCACCGATGCCCATCGAAACGACAACATCGACATTGTCCTTGACGTGATCCGTGAGTTCCTGCAGATGCTTGAGGGAGCTCGGGCTGTTCAGATGGCCTTCCTCAACGTACGGCAGCTGCGAGAACAGAACCTTCTCCGGCTCGCCATCTTTGGAAAGGTGGGCGCGGATAAAGCCCGTCTCACGCATGACCTTCATGGCCTCGTGAGCCTTCTTGAGATCTTTCTCATAAAACTTCAGATCGTCTTCCGTGACTTTGCCTTCGCCATACAGGTTGTCATAGTCAAACGTAAAGCCGGATTTCAGTTTTAAACTCATCTTTGTAACACTCCTCTTTCTTTTTCCCGTTACAACCGCATGAAGAAGCCGGGTGCTTCCAAACGGCCATATGAGTCATGTATATTACCATACGGCCCTATTATATCATGCATTTGTCTCACTGTGAACTCCGAACTGCGAACATCGTTCCATCACGCGCAGCCAGGCAAGCATGCTGCTGCCGCCCTCGCTGCTGCCGCCCTCGCCGCTGCCGCTTTCAAGGCAGTTCCCGCGTTCATCGAACAGAATGCAGCGGCTGAAGTCACAATTCCAGGCGGCACCTAGGTCCGCCTCGCTTTCGAGGATGGCTTTGGCCGTGGACTCGCGGTTTTCCGGCAGCAGCGGGTTAGGCTCGCCATTCGGGAAATTGCCGTCGGGAATGTTGTTGACCTTGACGATGTCAAAGGGCAGCTTCTTCTCGATGGCATTGATGACAGGACCCGCCGCCCCGTTGCCGGTATTGGCGACGACCCGGAACGGCTTGAGCCTGTCGAGGTCGATATGGGAGAGAATGCCGGCGATGTAGTCCTCGGTGATATCCTCCTTCTCCACCTGGCCCGTCCTTGCGGCAGCCGGAGCAGGTTCAGCGGCCAGGACAAGCGCTTCGAGGTCCCTGAGGCCCGTATCTCCCGTAAGCAGGCACGCGTCCCGGCGCATGAGCGTCATGCCGTTATAGGCCTTTGCATCGCTGCCGGCCGTGAGCATGATGCCGCCGTCCAGCTGATACGCCCTGACGGCAAATGCAATCATCTCCGTACCGCAAAGATCGATATCCAGTACATCGCAGCCTGCCTCAGTCAGTCCCCTGATGAGTGCTGCCTGCAGGGACGGGCCTGAGAGGCGGATATCGTGACCGACCGCTACCTTCCGGGCTCCCGCGAGCCCCGGAAACGCGCGGCCGACACGATAGGCCAGCTCCTCATTGACAACATCCGGATAGAGCCCCCGGATGCCACAAGCACCAAATCCCTTTGCCGATACATTCATCCCATACACCTCAGTCTTGCTTTTGTTTCATTAAGCCATCAGCGGCTTTACGGCTTCCGCCAGCTTGTCTTTCTCAGCCTTGGCCTCTGCGAGGCCCTTGCCGAGCGTCGTGAAATACGTCTTGATTTTCGGCTCCGTGCCGGACGGGCGCACGACAACCGTCGAGCCATCGTCGAGACGATACGTCAGGACATTGGCTTTCGGCAGGCCCGTCTTCTCCGGCTCGGCATAGTCGATGACCTCCGTCACCTTCTTGCCGGCGAACTCCGTCGGCGGCTGCTGACGCAGGTGCTCCATGATGCCCTTCATCTTGTCCATGCCCGAAAGGCCCGGGAACGAGAAGGAATCCACCTTGTTGTAATAACGTCCGTACTGCTGATAGATCTCCTCGAGACGCTGCTTGATGGAAGAGCCGATGGAACGGTAATATGCCGCCATCTCACAGATCAGCATCGAGGAAACGACAGCATCCTTGTCGCGGACGTACGGGCCGGCGAGGTAGCCGTAGCTTTCCTCGAAGCCGAAGATGAAGCGTTCCGTCTGGCCGGCAGCCTCAAGACCTGCGATCTGATCGCCAATCCACTTGAAGCCCGTCAGCACGTGGCGCAGTTCCACACCGTAATGCTCCGCCACCTTATCGGCCAGCGGCGTCGAGACGATGGACATGACGGCCACCGGATCCTTCGGCATCGTGCCCTTCTCAATGCGGCCCTGGCAGATGTAGTCGAGCAGCAGTACGCCCATCTCATTGCCCGAAACGAGCTCATAGGAACCGTCGGCGCACTTCATCGCGATGCCCACGCGGTCAGCATCGGGGTCCGTCGCCAGCATGAGGTCTGCGCCCTCTTTCTTCGCGAGTTCGAGGCCCTTGGCCAGCGCATCGAAGATCTCCGGGTTCGGATAGCTGCAAGTCGTGAAATAGCCGTTCGGATACTCCTGCTCCGGCACAATCGTGATGTCCGTGATGCCGATATCCTTGAGCACGCGCGTAACCGGCACGAGACCCGTGCCGTTGAGCGGGGAATACACGAGCTTGAGGCCGGCCGATTTTGCCAGGCCCGGGCGGACCTGACACGCCTCGATGGCCGCATAGAATGCATCCTTGCAGTCCTCACCGACAAACTGGATGAGGCCCTTCTCGACGCCTTCCGCAAAGCTCATGTGCTTGGCTCCCGTCAGTACATCCGTCTTCTGGATGGATGCGTAGACCACGGCAGCTGCATCGTCCGTCATCTGGCAGCCGTCCGGGCCGTATGCCTTGTAGCCATTGTACTGCGCGGGGTTGTGTGATGCCGTGATCATGATGCCCGCGTTACAGTGATAGTAGCGCGTGGCAAAACTCAGCGCCGGAACCGGCATGAGCTCCTCGTACAGGCGCACATGGATGCCATTGGCAGCGAGAACGCCCGCGGCCTCACGCGCAAAATTCCAGCCCTTGAGGCGGCTGTCGTAGCTGATGGCCACCGTCTGCGTGCCGCCCTGCGTCTTGACCCAGTCAGCAACACCCTGCGTCGCCTGACGGACAACCCAGATATTCATGCGGTTCGTGCCGGCGCCCAGCACACCGCGCAGTCCGGCCGTACCGAACTCAAGTGCTACAGCGAAGCGGTCCTTGATGGCCTCGTCGTCCCCTGCGATGTCGCGCAGCTCCCTGTTCAGGTCAAAATCCTGGAGGTCCGCAGCAGCCCAGCGTTTATACTCGTCTTGATACATCGATGATCCACCCCTTCATAAAATATCATGCCCTGATGTCACTCGATACACCGGCATCATCGGCATGGATTCCCAGTGATTGGTTCGTTGTATCCTGTTTTCGACAACAAAGCCCCCGAATCCTGCCGGGGGCTTTGTTATTCTAAGGAATCTGCCGTATATTTTTCCCGAAGGCTGCGCCGCGTCCAGAAAAACGCGATGGCCAGGGGAACACATGAGCCAATCCAGGCCATGGGATTGGCCAGGCAGGCGCCGAGATAACCGAGCCAGCCGCAGAGGAAGAGTGCTGCAGCCGTGCGCATCAGGAGCTCCATGATGCCCGCAATCGTCGGCACGATACTCTGCCCGAGCCCCTGCAGCGTATAGCGGAAGATGAAGAGGAACGAGAGGATCCAGTAGCAGGAGCCGTTGACGATGAGATACTGTTCGCCGTAGGCGACGACCTCCTCCTGACCGCTGCCCACGAAGAGATGCATGATGTCCGTGCCGAAATAGATCAGGGCAATGCCGGCGATGATGCTGAACGTCACGGACATCGCCGAGCATTTCCAGACACCCTCCTCGATGCGGTGGAACTTCCGCGCGCCGTAGTTCTGTGCCGTATAGGCCGCCATGGCCAGACCGAACGACATCATCGGCATCATCGCGATGGACTCGACCTTCTGCGCGGCCGCATAAGCGGCGACGGCCAGAGGACCGAGACCGTTGAGCGCCACCTGCAGGATGACCGCGCCGATAGCGATGATGGAAGACTGGAAGCCCATGGGCAGGGCGATGCGCAGATGCTCCCAAAAAATCGCACGCGAGAGATGCCAGTCCTCACGGCGGATGTGGAGCGCCGGCACCTTCTTCCAGATGTAGAGCAGACAGAGCAGATTGCCGCAGACCTGCGAGGCCAGCGTCGCCAGCGCCGCGCCGGGGATGCCCCAGCCCAGCACGAGGATGGCCAGCGGCTCAAAGATGATGTTGAGCGTCAGGCCCGCGGCCAGAAGAATCGTCGACGTCGTGCTGTCGCCGAGTGCCCGGATGAGGTTCGTCTGCGTCTGGAACAGCACAAAGAACAGAATGCCGCCATAGATGATGCTGATGAAGGAATACGCCCCCGCCAGGATCTCCGCCGGCGTCTGCATCCAGACGAGCAGCTGGTAGCAGAGAAGCGAGCCCACGATGGTCAGGATAACCGACATCAGCAGGGCCAGGATGGCACAGGCCGCCGCACTCTGGCGCACGCCCGCTTCATCCCGGGCGCCAAAGCGCTGTCCCGTATAGATGCTGAGGCCCGTCGTGAAGCCGATGACAAACCCCAGCATCAAAAACATCAGCGAGCCCGTGCAGCCGACGGCGGCCAGCGCATTGACGCCGAGGAAGCGGCCGACGATCAGCGTATCAATGAAGGCATAGAGCTGCTGGAAGATATTGCCGGCGATGAGCGGCATCGTGAAGAAAAAAATCAGCTTCGCAGGGCCTCCCTGCGTGAGATTCTTGGTCATTCGATATACCTCGTCACAAAGGTCCGCAAGGTTTCCTGCAGGACCGTCACATTATCGAGCAGGGCCTCCGTCTGCGGCCGCAGTTTCGTATAGTGGAAAACGGGATGGTGCGAAACCATGTAATCCGTCGGGAATGGTTCTACCTCGATGCCCTGCTTGGCAAAGTTCAGCACCGAGCGCTTCATATGGAAGGCACTCGTCACAAGGATCGGATGCGAAAGCCCCTGCTCCCGCAGAATCTCCGCCGAGAAACGGGCATTCTGGCTCGTATTGATGCTCTTCGTCTCCGTGAGGATCTTATCCTCCGGTACGCCGAGGCTCATGAGCACGCGCTTGGCAATCTTCGCCTCCGCCCCCGTATCCTCATAGACCTGCCCGCCGGAAAGCAGGATCGGCACATCGAGGCGGCGCTGCAGGCGCACGGCCGTCAGCAGGCGGCTTGCGGGACTCGCGCAGAGCGTGCCCGTACCGTCGACATCCGGCGTATCGTCATAGGCGCCGCCACCGAGCATGATGATGACATCGCCCTGCGGATCAGCCGGCGGCTCATAGGCAGATTCCAGCCACCCCATCGTGCGCTCCGCCACCATTCCCGTGCAGAGCAGGTAAAACGCAAACGTCAGGCCCAGCAGGATGCCCGCCGCTTTCTTTTCGCCGCGCTTCTTAAATAGCCACCAGGACAAGGCAAAAAGCGCCAGGATGAAGATGCCCGGCGGCAGGATCCAGCTGGCGCCGAACTTCAAGAGATAGACCATATGCATATCCTCCAAAAAAATAAAGCGCAAATTCCATCTTTTTAGAGGAATCCCCGCATTTTTCTCGAAACTAATGATTGTATATTTATTGTAGCAAACTTGCCCTTCTGCGGCAAGGCATCTATCTCAAAAGGAGCGTTTATCATGGCATTTATTGAACCAGTTCCAGGCCAGGCACAGAAAGGCCTCGGCACCATCACGATCGTCAAGCTGCTGACGCCGGCTGAACTCGACGGCAAATGCGACATGTATGCAAAAGTCATTGTACCGCCGCTTTGCGGCATCGCCGTCCACAAGCACGAGGGCAACACCGAAACGTATCACATCCTCTCGGGCAAAGCCCTCTACAACGACAACGGCCAGGAATCCGTCATCGAAGCCGGCACGACGACGTTCTGCCCCGATGGCGAAACGCACGGCATCCAAAATATCTCCAAAACCGAGGATCTCGTCTTCATGGCTCTGAT